>JANXLP010000421.1 GCA_025355125.1 Opitutaceae bacterium
CGCGGTGTTTTCACTCAACGCCGAACTCCTCCGAGGCACGCGGGTGGCTGAGGACGAATTGCAGACGATCAGCCGCCTCAAGATCGGCGAAATCTCGCGGTGGCGCCAACAACGCCTCGACGACGCGACCTTTCTGCTCCGCACCCCGGCGATCTTCGCAGATGTCGCGGCGAGGGTGCATACGCCCACCGATCAGGCCGCCCGCGCCCGCCTCCGCGGCTGGATGGAAACCATCAAGAGCAGCACCCGCTACGAGGCCGTGCTCGTTTTCAACCCCAAGGGTGAGCTGATCGAGTCGCTCGCGGACACCCCACCCGCGAGCGCTCCCCCGTCGCGCGCCGTCCTCGACCAGGCGCTCGCCGGCACCGAAGTCGTCTTCGGCGAGATAGAACGCCGCAGCGACGGCCACTTCCAGATCGACCTGCTCGTGCCGATTCGGCCACCCGGTTCAAACCTGCTGAGCGCGCCGGTCGGCCTCATCGTCCTGCGCCTTGATCCCGCCCGCGCCCTGTTCCCGCTTGTGCATAATTGGCCCCTGCAAAGCGCCACCGCCGAGAGCCTGCTCGTGCGGCGCGAGGGCAACGAAGTCGTCTTCCTCAACCCACTCCGGCATAGCTCCGATCCGCCGCTCTCCCTGCGGCGCTCGATCCATGAGCCGAGGTTACTGGCGGCGCGGGCCGCCCGTGGCGAACAGGGCGTTTTTGAGGGCATCGGCTACCACGGGGTGGAAGTGCTCGGGGCGATCCACGTGATCCCCAATTCCTCATGGCTGTTGATCGCCAAAATCGACCAGGCCGAAATTTACGCCCCGATCCGGGCCGAGGCTTGGAAGAGCGGGGTTCTCTTCGCGCTCATCCTCGTGATCGCCGCGCTGGCCGCGACCTTCATCTGGCGGCAGCGCCGTGTCGCCGACATGCAACGCGTCCTCGCCGCCGATGTGCAGCGCAACGTCGCCGCCGAGCGCCTCGCCCTCCTCACCGAGCACGTCAGCGATGCCATCGTCCTCTTCGACCCCGCGATGCGGATCATCGAGGCCAACCACTACTCCCAGCGGCTCTACGGCTACAGCCTCGCCGAGTTGCGGCAGTTGTCGGCGGGCGACCTGCGCGCCCCGCATACCCACGCCACGATCGGGGCTGATTTCGCCCGGGCGCTCATCCCTGCGGGCCTGCGTTTTGAGACGGTCCACCGGCGACGCGACGGCGCGGAGTTCCCCGTCGAGGTCAACGCCAAGTCCGTCGAGATCGCAGGCCGGCATCACGTCCTCTCCATCATCCGCGACATCACCGAACGCCGCGCCCAAGAAGCCGAAATCCTCCGGCTGGATCGCATTTACCAAGTCCTCAGCCAGTTGAACCAGGCGGTCGTGCGCTCGCGGGACCGGCAGCAACTCCTCGACCGGGCCTGCGGTATCCTCGTCGAGACCGGCGGTTTCAAGGTGGCTTGGGTCGGCTGGCTCGATCCGGCCTCTCGCCGCGTAGGGCCGGTAGCCTCAGCGGGCGACGAGCACGGCTTCGTCGCCGGCCTGCAAATCACCGTCGACCCCTCCTCGCCCAAGGGTAACGGCCCGAGCGCCTTCGCGGTCCGCGAAGACCGCACCTACGTATGCAACGATGTCCTGTCCGACCCCGGCACCCTTCCTTGGCGCGACGCCGCGGCCCGCAGCGCCATCTTAGCCTCAATCTCGCTGCCGCTCCACTTTGAGGGCACCGCCGCCGCCGTGCTCGGGGTTTACTCCACCGAGGCCCATATCTTCGGCCTCCGCGAAATTGCCCTGCTGGAGGAGATCGCCCGTGATATCTCATTCGCACTCGGAATCTTCGTCAACGACGCGCGCCGCCTCGCCGCCGAGGCCGAGCTCCGGGCCAGCCACGCCTTCAACGTCGCGGTGCTCGACTCCATCGTGGACCACATCGCCGTGCTCGATACGCAGGGCGTCATCCTCGCCGTCAACGCCGCCTGGCGCACCTTTGCCGAGCAAAACGGCGCACCGCAAGCGGCCGCCCACGTGGTCGGCACCGAATACCTCCGCGTGTGCGAGGCCGCCGGCCGCATTCCGGAGGCCGCCGATGCCGCCACCGCCCGCGCCGGGATCTTGGCGGTGCTGGCAGGCCGGCAGCCCGAATTCGCTTTCGACTATCCCTGCCACTCGCCGACGGAACCACGTTGGTTCCAGATGCGCGTCACCCCGCTCACCGGTCCGCGCCGCGGCGTGGTGGTCGCCCACAAGAACATCACTGCGAACCGTGCCGCCGAAGCGCACCTGCGCATTCTCTCCCGCATCGTCGAACAGGCGCCGCTCTCCATCGCCATCGCCGATCTCACCGGGGTGATCTCCTACGTTAACCCGAAGTTCTGCGCCGTTTCCGGCTACACGGCGGACGAGGTCATCGGTCAAAATTGCCGGGTGCTGAAGCCGGGCGAAACTCAGGGTGCGGTCTATCGCGACATGTGGACCACGCTCGACGACGGCCGGGTGTGGCGCGGCGAATTCAGCAACCAGCATAAGGACGGCCATATCATTATCGAGTCGATCGTCATGGCCCCCGTCACCGGTGAAACCGGGCAGGTCACCCACTACGTCGCGCTGAGGGAAGATATCACCGAGGTCAGGCGCAACGCCGATGCGTTCCGGGAAGTGCAGGACCGCTACCGGCTCGTCGTCGAGAACACCGCCGACGTCATCTGGCTCTACGATCTCGCTTCGGACCGCTTCACCTATTGCAGCCCCTCGGTGCAGCGCCTGCTCGGATACACCGTGGCCGAAGTGCTGGGTCAGACGATTGCAGAGGCCCTGACCCCCGATTCCGCCGCCGACTTGGCGCGCGAGCTCCCCCGACGGATCGCCGCTTTCGCCGCCGGTGACCCTTCGGCGCTCCCCCAAGCCATGGAGCTGGAGCAGAAACGACACGACGGCAGTTTCGTCACCTCCGAGGTCGTGACCACGCTCCTCGCCGATGCGACCGGGAAAGCCACCCAAATCCTCGGCGTCAGCCGCGACGCCACCGAACGTGTGAAAGCCCGCGAAGCCCTGCAGCGTTTCAACCACGAGCTCGAGTCCACGATCCACGCCCGCACCGCCGAGCTCGCCGCCCGCAACCGCGAGTTGCGGGCTCTGCTGCAATCGATCCCCGACACCGTCATACGCCTCCGCATCGACGGCACGGTGCTTTACAAACACGTCTCCCCAGGGTCACCCGACCTCGAAACCAACAGCGATTCCACCATTCCATTCAGTCCGCGTCCGGCCCTGCTTTCTCCCAGCCTAAAGCTCGCCCAACACGCCCTTGATTCGGAATCCATCGCGACCACCGAGGTCGATCTCAAGCTGCAGACCGGCCCCGCCATCGTCGAGTTGCGCGCGGCCCCCAGCGGCCCCGGCGAGGTGGTCGTCTTCGCCCGCGACATCACCGTCCGCAAGCGCCTCGAGACCGAGGCTGCCTCCATGCTCGAAAAGATGCACCAGGCCTCCGCGATGAAGACCCGGTTCATCTCCGTCACCTCGCACGAGTTTCGCACCCCCATGGCCGCCGCGATGGGCTCGGCCGAGTTGCTGCACAACCACCTCGACCGCCTCGCCCCGGCCAAGCGCGATGAACTCTTCGCCCGCATCCACACCTCGCTCCAACGCATGACCGAAATGCTGGACGACATCCTCATCCTGAATCGCATGGACGCCAACCGGACCGAGGTGCACCTCGGCCCCGTCGACGCCCGCCTCCTCGGCCAAAACGTGGTCGAGGAAATCCGGCTGGCCGACCGCGAAACCCACCGCTTCGAGTTCCTGTCCAACGGCGAGACCACCCCCTTGGTCACCGATTCGAATCTGCTCCATCACATCCTCTCCAACCTGCTCGGCAACGCCGTGCGCTACTCGCCCCCCGGCTCGCCGGTCACCCTCCGCCTCGACAGCACCGACGCTGCGGTGACGTTCATCGTGGCGGACGAGGGCATCGGCATCCCGCCCGAGGATTGCGCGCGCCTCTTCCAACCGTTCGAGCGCGGATCCAACGTCGGCAACATCAAGGGCACCGGACTCGGTCTCAGCATCGTCAAACGCATGACCGATCTGCTCGGCGGCACCATCACGCTCGATTCCACCATCGGTGCCGGCACCCGCTTCACCCTCATCCTTCCCCGCCCCACAACCTCTCCGGCCGCCTAAATGACTCCCCTCCAAAACATCCGCATTTTGATCGTCGAGGACGACGAACCCGTCCGGCAAACTCTGGCCGACATTCTTGAGCTCAACGGCTACCAGGCCCTAGTCGCGCGCGACGGCCTCGAAGGCCTCGCCCTCGCCAAGCAGGAGCAGCCGGCGCTCATCATCACCGACATCGCCATGCCCGGCATGAACGGCTTCGAGCTGCTGGAGCAATTCCGCGACGATGAAGTGCTGCGCACCATCCCCGTCATCGTCATCTCCGCCAAGGCCGAACGCGCCACCACCCGCCGCGGCATGGAACTCGGCGCGTCGGATTTCATCACCAAGCCGTTCACCGAAGACGAGATCCTCCACTCCGTCGCCACCCGGCTGGAGAAAAAAGAACTCGTCGACGAGCTCGATGCCTTCGCGCACACCGTCGCGCACGATCTCAAGAATCCCCTGGCCACTCTCAACGGGCGCCTCTGGCTCGCCGAGACGATGCTCGGCAAAGCCGACGAAGCCACCATGCGCCATCACCTCGCCCAGGCGATCAACTCGGCGCGGCGACTCAACGAAATCATCGAGGAGCTGCTCGTGCTCACCGGAGTGCGCCGCCAGCACATCGTGCCCGCGCCCCTCGACATGGCCGCCATTGTCGCCGAGTCCATCGACCGCCTCGAAAACCTGCTCCGGCAACAGGCTGCCGTCGTCCACCGTCCGGCCGCCTGGCCCGCCGCCTTCGGCCACGCCCCGTGGGTGATTGAGGTGTGGGTCAACTTCATCAGCAACGCCGCGAAATACGGCGGCCCCGCCCCGCAGATCACCGTGGGTGGCGAGCCCGGGGCCGACGGCCGCACCGCGCGATTCTGGGTGCAGGACCAAGGGCCCGGGCTTGATGCCGCCGCCCAGGCGCTGATGTTTGTGCCGTTCACCCGCATCTCCACCGTCCGGGCCAAGGGCCACGGTCTCGGGCTCTCCATCGTGCGGCGCATCGTCGAGAAACTGGACGGCAAGGTCGGCATCGAGAGCCAGCCCGGCACCGGAGCCCGCTTCTGGTTCGAGCTGCCCATCGCACCCGCCCCTGCGCCGCCGAAGCCCACCGTGCCCCCTCTCCTCTTCGCCCCATGATGATCCTGATCATCGAAGACGAATCTGCGATCCGGGAAACGTTGCAGGATCTCCTCGAACTCAACCGCTACACCGTCCTCGCTGCCGCCGACGGTCCCGCCGGAGTGAAGCTCGCCGAACAGAACCCCGATCTCATCTTTTGCGATATCGGTCTGCCCGGCATGGACGGTTTTCAGGTGCTCACCGCGATTCGCGCCCTGCCCAACGGGCGCGATGTGCCCTTTGTCTTCCTCACCGCCCGGGCCGAGCGTGACGACCAACGCCACGGCATGGCGCTCGGCGCCGACGATTATATCACCAAGCCGTTTACCGAGCGCGAAGTCCTCGACGCCATCCAAGCCCGCGTGCGCCGCCAACAACCGCTCCGGGACCGCCTCGCCCAACTGCTCGACCAACGCCGCTCCGAGCTCGGCGCCCAATGGTCCCACGAGTTGATGACCCCGCTCAACGGCGTGCTCGGCGGCCTCGAGTTGATCGAGGAGGAGGCCGACACCATCGCCCCGTCCGAACT
>JANXLP010000447.1 GCA_025355125.1 Opitutaceae bacterium
CGTCGGAGAGGAGCGGGAGAATCTCGCGACTGAAATCTATAGGTGTCGGCGCGGGCGCGGCGGCGAAGGCGGCGGCGGGTAGGGCGCAGAGGGTGAGGAGACGAGCGAGGGGGCCGAACGAAAGCACGGGGTTATCCGATAGCATCGGTTGCCGCTGGCCACAAAAAATACAGGGCGATTTTCGCGAATATTCGCGGCGCCGTGGCGCAGGTTATTTTGATTCGCGCATTTCGGCGCGGCGCATGGGCATGGCATCCACGAGGGCGAAGAGTTCGTCGGGCGGGAGTGGAGTGGTGCGGCGGAGTTTTTCGCCGCCGTCTTTGCCGACGAGGATGATGGAAAAGCTTTTGGCGTCGAAGCGGGTTTCGACGGTGAAATCGCGTTCGATGAGGCCGGGCCAAGCGGAGAGGAGGAGCGCAGCCTGCGTGCGGTAGGTTTCGTCGGCGAGGGACGGAGCGGAGATGATGAGGACGCGGCGCTCGGGGGCAGCGGAGAGCGGGAGGGCGAAGGAGACCAGGAGCGGGAGCAGGAAGAAGGAGCGCATGGTGGAGGCTATGGGGCGGCGTGGATTCCGCAAACGGCTCGCGGCGGGTGCTACCACTGGGCGAGCGGGTTGATGGCGGGCGCAGGGAGGGCGGCGGGCCAGTGGTCGCCGACGGGGGAGAGGAGGATTACGAGGCGGGCGTCGGTGACTGTGGCGCGACCGAGGAGAGTAGCGGCAAGGATGCTCGTGCCCTTGTTGGATTTTTCAGCGGAGGTGGGCGGGGTCGCGGGTGCGCTCGTGAATTGAGCGGAGGCGGGTTCGAGAATTTCTGCGCGGAGGGTGCGGCCTGACTGGTTGAGCTCGGCGTGGTGAGCGTCGATGATCTTGATTTTGGAATCGGTCACGAGGCGCCAGGTGAGCGGGGTGTTGGAGGAAAGCGCGGTGACTTCATCCTGCACGAGCACGCGGGCGCGGTCGAGAAAGGCGACGCCGCGGAGGAATTTTTTGGCGGAGATGGGATACGCGGCGGAGAGATCGGCGACGGCGTAGGCGCGGGACGGCGTGGAGGCGAAGGCGATGATGGGCGCCTCGGCTTTGGGTTCTTGGAGCGCCGTGCCGGGCGTGAGCGTGTTGTGGGAAAAATTGTTGAGACGGAAATAGGTCCAGCGCTTGGCACCGAAGTAGGTGGGGAGGTTGTAGTCGTCGGGGCCGAGGTCTTGGGCCCAGCGCACGCCATCGGCGTCGAGGACGAAGGACCCGAGGTCGAGGTGGGAATGGTTCACGCCGTTGCCGCCGGCTTTGAAGCCGAGGTAGAGGGCGCGCGGGTCGTTCCACGCACTGCGAAAGAGGGCGAGTTGGGCGGGGCCGTGGAAGCGGATGTCGAGGGGATTTTCGATTGGCGATTGCCGATTTTCGATTTCCGAGGAGAACCAGACGGCGTGGAGGGCGAAGAAGCGGTCGCTCTCGCGGTCGGCTTTTTTGGTGGCAATGGCAGTGGCGAGGAGGGCTCGGCTGTGGGTGAGGGCGGTGGGCTGATGGTAGCGCAGGGCGAGCCAGGTGTATTCGGGCGCGGCGCCGAGGCCGGCGCCGCCGTCGGCGTAGTTGAAAGCGAGGCCCATGGGACTCTGGATGTGGAGGCGGTAGAGTGCGGTGAGATTGAAGGCGGGGGCATGGCCCAGATCGAAGTCGGTGCCGAGCGCGCTCTCGAGGACGGCGAGGGCGAGGACGTTGTAGCTCGTGCCGTAGCCCCAGTAACCGGGGCCCTCGGGATAGGCGCCGTCGGGCGCGTAGGCGGCCATCGCGAGGGGAAGGGAGGCGCGGGCGCCATTGATCACGGTGCGTGCGAGGGCGGGTTCTTCGTCGGCGAGAGCGAGCGCGGCGGTGAGGAGGCCGCCGTTGCAGACTTGATTCCAGTTGTGGTGGGCGGTGACGAAGGAGACGCGTTTGTCGGTCGGTTTGCCTCCGGCGTATGCGATGGGAGCGAGGGCGAGGCCTTTTTCTAACAAGGCGGTGCGGATGGTGGTGCGTTCGGCGGGCGTGAGGTAGGCGTGAAGCCAGTCGTAGCCGAGGGCGACGGCGGTGGACATCTCCGCGACGTCGAGGAAGTGCGAGGGATTCCAATCGGGGAAGGCGGCGACGGTGAGCATCTCCAATTTGGCGCGGGCGGCGAAGCGGGTGTCGCCGGTGAGGCGGAAAGCCATCGCGCCGGTGAGGACGCGGGCGAGGGTGGTGCGAGATTTATCGAGGAGTCGCGGGCCGACGAGGACGTGCTCGACGGGCTTGGTGGTGAGTTGCGCCTCGGCGAGGGAAATGATGCGCGTGTGGAGCGAGGCACGCAGGGGATCGGTTTTCGCGGCGGTGAGGGCGGCGGCGAGTTGTTCGTCGGTGAAGAGGAGGCGCGGATGGCCGGGGTGAAGAGTCGCGAGCGGGTCGGGCGCGGCCTGGACGAAAAAGGGAATGAGTGAGCAGAGGGCGAAGAAAAGTCGGCGCATATAAAACAGAGGTGCAACCAGACAGACGCGTGGAAGCGCGGTGGGTTGCACGCGCGGTGCGAGACGGGGCGGCGGGGATTACGCGGCCGTTGGGCGGAGTTTGGCGAGGCGCGCTTCGGCGGACTTGAGGTCGCGCCAGGTTTGGAGGCGGCGGTCGTTGTCGGGGTGGTCGAACATGAGGCCGGGCTGGCGGCGCATCGTGTCGAGGGAGCGCGTGATCGCCTCGATGGCGATGGTGTGGAATTCGCCTTCGACTGGCAGGGAGCCGGCGGAAATTTCCGGATCGAGGTTTTCTAAAATAAACTCGGCGAGGAAATGTGGCTGGTTGAAACGGTAGAGCTGCGTGCCGAAGCGGAAGAGGCGGATCGCGATGGGGCGGAAGTAGAGGATGCCTTGGGTTTCCCAATGGCGGGCGAGGGTGAGGCCGGCGTCCACGGTGTCGCTGGCTTCGGTCGTGAGTGGCTGGAGCGGGAGGTGGGCGGATTCGTGAATCGTGAGGAGATGGCCGAGCGCATCGCAGAGGACGCGGCGGGCTTTGAAGGCGAGGTCGGCGGACTCGAGCGCGGTGGTCTCGGTGGGCGTGGCGAGTTCGAGCGCGGAGCGAGAGGCGGAGAGGGCGGACTCGAGGAGTTCGGTTTTGCCGGTGTCGAGGAGGGCGTTGGCTTGGTTGAGGAGGGCGGCGGCGAGGTTGCGACGGAAGATCGGGTTTTCTTCGAGAGGGAGAGAACTCAGGACGGCGATGGCCTCGGCGTGGGAGCGAACGGCGTCGAGGATGGAGACGGGCGTGGCTTGGCGGTGGGCGGCGAGGCCGCGGTTCATCCAGGCGGCGCCGAGAGTGTTGCGGGCGGGGAGGTCGTCGGCGGGGGCGGGGCGGAGGAGCGTGATGGTCTCATCGTAGGAGGCGACGGCGGCGGCGAGGTCGGCGGGAGTGGCGAGTTGATGGAGGGCGTTGCCGCGGTTCATCCACGCGACGGCGAGGGTGTGAGGGGTGGCGGTGCCGTTGGCGACGGCGGGGCGAAGCAGCGTGATCGCGACTTCGTAACTGCGCACGGCCTCGGCGAGCGCATCGGGGGTTTGCCGGGCTTCGAGGGCCTGGCCGCGGGCGAGCCAGGCGGTGGGATCGGAGGGGAGCGGCGGCGGAGTCGGGTGCAAGCGATGAGAATCGCGGAGATGGGGCGCGGGGTGCAACGCCTAGAAGAGGAAGGGTGGTTTAAGGCTGAGGGCGGAGAGCGGAGGGCGGAGAGTTGAGAGACCGATCTTCGGAGCGCGGGCGTGGGATGGGAGCGGGTGTGGCGAGGGGCGGCGTTTAATTTTTCGTGAGAGCTCGGTCGTGGGTGTTCGGCTGAAGCGTTGGCCACGTTGAAGCCAAAAGTGGCCGGCCCGCGGCGAGGGCGTATCGGGGATTGGGTTACCGACGGCGCCGGGCGAGCGTGACGATGGCGGCGAGGCCAAGGAGGAGGAGGGGCCAGGTGGCGGGCTCGGGGACGGGGGCGAAATTGGAGAGGGTGACGGTAAGAGAGGCGGCGTTAATCAGAGTGAAGGTATCGTGGACTGGATGGTGGCGGCGAAGCCGTTGACGAAGGTGATTTTGAGCGTGCGGGATTGGTTGCCTGGGGTGAGGCGGCGATTTCGAAGCGGACGGTGGCGGTGGTTAGCGAGGGTGGCGCTATCGGAGGAGTTGAGGTTACCGCCGGTCTCGTTGGTCGCGGGGTTATTGATCAGGGCCTGAGATCGGAAGGTGTGGCTCCACGATGTCGTGACATTGATCGTGTAGAGATTCGAGAGAGTGGGGATGCGAGCGTCAGCCCGAGGCCCGTGGTGAGGCTGAGCACGTCGCCGCCGGTTCAGTTGAGGACGATCTGAGCGCGTGCGGGAAGCGCCAGAATCAAGCCAAGTGAAAACGCTGCTGCGAGATGGCGAAGAGACCCACGGCTGCGAACCATGAGCGGCTGACGGTTTTCTATGGTCCGAGACGAAGCAGAAATACGGTCGTTGGCGATTCCATGGTCCCACGGTGAAACGTTTTCCGGGCTCTGCGGCAGACGGCTCGTCGCGATGGGGCAATGGTCGGCGCGTGAGGGTTCACTCAGTTTGCGGTTTACGCCAGCGTTGCCAGCGGTGCCAGGCGAGCGCGAAGCCGGTGTAGACGAGGACGCAGCCGCCGAGGGAGGCGAGACCGGCGATGAATTGACCGAGCCAACCGAGAGCTTCACCGGTGTGGAGGAAACGGGTCCAGGAGCGTAGGCGTTGGGCGGCGTTCATGTCGGCGTAGCCGGAACTCTTGACGATCTCGCCGGTGAAGGGGTTGAGTGAGAGGGTCGTCGTCGCGGTGCGCGGCCAGGCATCGGAGGTGCGGAGGGCGACGGTGGCGGGGGCGCGAGAATTGCCGATTGCCGATTGGCGATTGGCGATTGAACGAGCGGGGTCACGTGGGTCGGTGACGTCCGCTTCAGATCGTCCGCCGGGACCACCCGAGGCGGGACGGTAGGTGAGCGTGGTCCAAGTGGGCGCGGCTTTTTGGGCGATGAGGATCAGGGCCTCGGAGGAGAGTGGCATGGCGTCGGGCGCGGGTGCGGCGATTTTGGCGGCGGGGGGGGCGTTGTTGCCGGGCGGGCCGCCGGGACCGGTGGTCGGCGGGGCTGGCGGTGTGCCGGTGAGGGTGTAGATGGCGCTGCCGGCCCAGCGGTAAGAAATCGGCAGGGCGGTGAGGGTGAGCACGATCAGGACGGGCGCGGACCAGAGGCCGATGACGTTGTGCCAATTCCAGTCGCGGGCTTTAGCGTTGGCGGAGGAGACGAACCAGAGGGAGCGCTTGAGGCCTTTGGTGCGCCATTTGCGCGGCCACCAGAGGTAGAGGCCGGTGACGGCGAGGACGAAGAAGGCGAGGTTGCAGGCGCCGTTGATGGCTTTGCCGAGCGGGCGATTGGTGCCGCCGAGCGCGAGTTGGCGGTGCAAGTCTTCCATGGTGCGGAGGAAGTCGCGCAGGCGGGTGGTGGCGGGTTGGCGAATCTCACCGGTGTAGGGATTGACGTAGAAATTTTCGTTGCGGCCGGCGGTGAAGGCGACGGCGGCGAGCGGGTGATTTTCGAGCGTGATGCCGGTGGGTTTGGCGGCGGGATGGGCGGCACGGACGCGGCCGAGGAGGTCGGCGAGGGGAAGCCGGGGCGTATCCGCGGCAGGCGGACTGATGCGGCGGACGTCGCGTTCGGCGTAGGCGACGAGTTCCTTTTCGAAGGCGAGCGCGGTGCCGGTGAAGCACATGATACCGATGGAAAGTCCGGCGACGAGGCCAGCGGCGAGATGGGCCCAGAAAATGATTTTGCAGAAGGTCATGGGAGGGCGGTGCGGAGACGGAAGTTGAGAGCTGAGAGTTGAGAGCTGAGAGCGGAGGGGGAGAGTTTGGCGCGGAGGGAGGAGAGGCGAGCGGGGAGTGGGCGGAAGGGACGTCCGCGCTCCCGGGGGTCAGACTTCGGCCCATTGGCGGAGGAGGTTGTGATACACGCCGGTGAGGGAGATGACGGACGGGTGCGTGGCTTTTTCGGAACCGAGGCGCTGGATGGCGACGTCCATTTCGAAGAGGGTGGAGCGTCGGCCGTCGTCGCGGATCATGGATTGAATCCAGAAGAACGCGCAGAGGCGCGCGCCGCGGGTGACGGGGGTGACGCGGTGCAGACTCGTGCCGGGGTAGAGGATCATGTGACCGGCGGGGAGTTTTACGGATTTCGCACCGTAGGTGTCTTCGATGATGAGTTCGCCGCCGTCGTAGTCGGAGGGTTCGGCGAAGAAGAGGGTGGCGGAAAGATCGGTTCTCATGCGCTGGCCGGTGCCGGGAATGGTGCGGATGGAACCGTCCACGTGCGTGCCGAATTGATGGCCGCCGGTGTAGCGGTTGAACATCGGAGGGAGAATGTGCAGCGGTAGCGCGGCCGACATGAAGAGCGGATTCGTGGTGAGGGCGCGGGTGATGACGGTGCCGATCTGGCGGGCGACGGGGTGGTCGGCGGGGAGTTGGAGGTTGTCTTTCACGCGCGCCCCCTGGTGGCCGGCGGTGGCGCGGCCATCGATCCAATCGGCGGATTCGAGGAGGGCGCGGGACTCCGCGATTTGGGTGGGCGTGAGGACGGCGGGGAGGTCGAGGATCATGGCGGGAGACGAAAGACGCGGGCTGAGAGCGGAGAGCTAAGAGCTGAGAGCACGGAGAAAGGGCGGGTCGGAGACCGCGCCCTACGTCAGAATTTGAAGTCGGCGCTGAGGGTGTAGGCGCGCGGGGTGCCGGGGTTGAAGCGGGCGCCGTTGTTGTTGGCGCTCTGGCTGTAGATGCGGTCGAAGAGGTTGTTCACGTTGAAGCGGAGGCTGATGTTTTTCGCGACGGGGTAGGTGGCGTTGAAGTTGAAGAGCCAGTAGCTGGGCATCTTGCGGGGAACGGCGGGGGTGTTGTTGTCGCGGCGGGAAACTTCGTCGGAGTATTGGCCACCGCCGCCGAGGATGAGGCCGGAGGCGAAGCGGTAGCTCGTGTAGAGATTGCCGGACCACTTCGGGATGAGGGGGAGCGCGGAGCCGGCGAGGTTGCCGCCGGTGGTGGTGCCGCGGTTGATCTCGCTATCGAGGAAAGAAATGCTGCCGAGGACGACGCAGTTGTCGGTGAAGCGACGGGAGACACCGAGTTCGACGCCCTGCACGGTCTGCTTGCCGGCGGGGATCGGGCCGAGGATGGCGTCGGTAAAGACGGTCTTGTCGTTGACGGTGCGGAAGACGGCGGCGGTGGTGGAGAGCTTGCCTTTGAAGAAGTCCCATTTCACGCCGAACTCGAGGTTGGTGGTTTCCTGGGGATCGGTGTCGGGGTTGTTCTGATTGCCGGCGGCGCTGGAGAGCGTGAAGTCGGTGCCGGGAGGCGTGAGCGAGATGGCGTAGGCGCCGTAGATGCTGCCGGCGGTGGTGGGTTTGAAGACGAGGCCGGTTTTCCAGCTCACGAGGTTGTGTTTCGCGTCGATGACGGTGGGCACGCCGGTGGCGGCGATGCTGACGTAGTGGGTGTCGTAACGCTCGGCGCGGATGCTGGCGTTGGCCTGCCATTGCGCGGAGAAGCGGAGCGTGTCGAAGGCGTAGAGCGCGGCGGTTTTTGTTGAGACGTTGCTGTAGGCGCCGCTGCGAAACGGGGTGGCGCTCGGGGTGGCGTTGGCGTCGGGGCTCTGAATCGCGATGGGCGTGATCGTGACGGCGGTGATGGTGGGGCTGTAGGCGGTCTCGCGGGAGAGCTCGAGGCCGCTGGAGAAGTTGTGGCCGATGATGCCGGTGTCGAAGTGGCCGGTGAGGTTGGTCTGGTTGGAGAGGATGGAGACGTCGCGCTTGTTGCCCTGGCGGCTGCGGGCGAGCAGGCCGGTGGCGGGAACGTAGGCGGTGCCGTTGCTGCCGGGGGTGGTGACGGTGGCGGTGCGCTGGTTGGCGCTGTAGCGGGTCTGGTTGGAGAGTTTCAGATCGGGGCTGAAATCGTGCTCGAGGCGCAGCATGGCGGCGTCGGCGTTGACCTGGTCGGTGTCGGCGGTGAGGCCGTAGAACGTCGAGCGGTCCACGGAGGGAACGGGCACGGCGGAAATATAACCGGAGAGCAACGCGGTGGGCAGGCCGTAGTCGGGGAGATTGTCCTGCTCGGTGTGCTGATAGGTGACGTAGGCGCGGGAAGCGGAACCGAGGCCGAGGGCGAGGGAAGGTGCGATGCCCCAGCTTTTGCTCGAGGCGTAATCGCGGCCGACGGCGTCGTTGTCCTGCCAGAGGGCGTTGAGGCGGAAGGCGGTGCCTCGGGGAAGGTTGAGCGTTGAGGTTTGAGAGTTGAGTGACTCGTTGACGTCGAGGGTGGTGCGGCGGCGGCTGCCGGAGGTTTTTTCGTCGAAGCCGTAGCTGACAGTGCCGGCGACGAAGTCTTCGAGGCGGGGGACTTTGGTGGCGACGTTGACGTAGCCGGAGGCACCGCCTCGGCCGATGTCGGCGCCGGCGGGGCCCTTGGCGATCTCGACTTGCTCAATACTGAACACGTCGCGGCTGTAGGCGCCGACGTCGCGCACGCCATCGACGAAGAGGTTATTCGTGGTGTCGAAACCGCGCATGTAGAACGAATCGCCGGCGGTGCCAGAGGCGTTGCCGCCTTCGCCGGCGGCGAAGGTGATGCCGGAGGTGTTGCGGAGGACGTCGCTGAGGGTGGTGGCGCCCTGCTGGGTGAAGATCTCGCGACCCACGACGACGATGGTCTGGGGCGTGTCGCGGAGAGGCGCGGTGAATTTGGGCGAGGAAATGGCCTTAGTTTTGACGTCTTCGACGCTGACGGCGTCGAGCTGGGTGGGCTCGCTGGACTTGACCTGCTCGGCCTCGAGTGCGGTGAGGCCGGCGGCGTGGGCCGAGCTGGCGAGGAGGAGAGACGGCGCGAGGGCGGCGAAGGCCAGCGAAGAAAACCCAGCGCGCGGGGCGGCGGGGCCGGTCGCGGGAGCGACGGGACGGTTGGAAGGAGAAGCTTTGAGTGACGAGGGCGTGATCATCTGGGAAAAATTGAGAGATGAGAGTTGGGAGAATGAAGGCGGAGATCAGGCGACGTGGAGGCGGCGCCTAGCCGCGGGCGCGATGGTCGGCGACGGGGCGGGGCGGAAGGCATTTTCGCCGTGGACCTGCACGCTGACGCGAGCGGTGGGGCAGAAGCAGGCGAGGCGGCAAGCGAGGCACCAGACCGGGTGTTGGTCGGCGGCGAGCGCGGCGGGCAGATGGAGCGTGAAGACCGGAGCGGCGGAGCGGCGAACAGAGGCGGCGGAAGTAGTGGTGCGGACGGAAATTTTCTGGCCGATATCCTTGGCGCAGGCGTGGACGATGCGGGCCAACTCCGCAGCCAGCGGGAGGCGAGTCGCGGTAACTTCACAAGTAATGCGGGCGGCGGCAGGCATGACGCTCAGCGATGAATGACCGCCAAAAAGAGGCCCAAGAGCGTGAGGGCAGTGGCCACGCTCAGGACAAACTTGAGTGTCTCGGTGAGTTGGTGGGAGTGAGCGTGCATAGTGTAGGCCGCAGAGCTTTTAGGCTTTGTGCGATTCGGTCTCATGGAAATTGCGACCTAGTATCATGTCAAGTATGCAAATGAGAAAGCTTCCCAGTCTCAATAATAATGGGCGTTTGACGTGATTGCTAGGGAAGGCATTAACGCCGTGGTTATGGCAGAAAGCTTCACAGTGAATCTCGGTGAGCGGAGTTACCCGATTTGGTTTGGGGCCGATTTGGTCGCAGAAGTGCGGGCCAAAGTGGGAGAATTTCAGGCGGCGGGCCGGAAGATTGCGGTGGTCACGGACCGGAATCTGGCGACGCAGCAAGAGGCCGCGTTGCAGGCGATGTTTGGGGAGTTGCCGGTGCTGGCGCTGGAGCCGGGCGAGGCGACGAAGTCGCTGACGGAGCTGGGACGCGTGCTGGATTTCCTAGCGGCGCAGCGGATCGACCGAACGAGCGTGGTTTTCGCGGTGGGCGGCGGTGTGATTGGGGACCTCGTGGGATTCGCGGCGGCGGCGTATCTGCGGGGAGTCGATTTTGTGCAGATCCCGACGACGCTACTGGCGATGGTGGACAGCTCGGTGGGCGGGAAAACGGGGATCAATTTAGCGGCGGGGAAGAATCTTGTGGGGGCGTTTCACCAGCCGCGCGGGGTTTTTATCGCGACGGATTTATTGAAGACGCTGCCGGCGAGGGAATTCGCGGCGGGGATGGCGGAGGTGATTAAGTATGGGCTGTTGGGCGATGCGGCGCTGCTGGCCCAATTGGAGCGCGCGCCGTTGACGGTGGCTTCGCCGGAGTTGGCGGGGGTGATCCGGCGGTGTTGTGAGTTGAAGGCGAAAATCGTCGAAGCGGATGAGCGCGAACTGGCCAAAGAAGGCGGGCGGGCGCTGTTGAATCTCGGGCATACGTTTGGCCATGCGATCGAGCAGGTGACAGGATACGGGACCTATTTGCACGGTGAAGCGGTGGCGATCGGGCTGGGTGCGGCGGCGCGGTTGTCGCAGAAACTCGGCGCGCTGAGTGCTGCGGAGGTGGCGCGGGTGGATGCGGTGGTGGCGGCGCACGGGCTGCCGGTGCGTTTGCGCGCGCCGCTGGCGATCGGCGATCTGCGGGCGGCGATGGCGCGGGATAAAAAGGTGCGGGCGGGCGGGCTGCGGTTTGTCGTCCTGAAGAGTTTGGGCGAAGCGGCCACGCTGGGCGGGATTGATCCGGCATTGACGGATGCGAGTTTTTGCGAGGTGGGAGCGGAATCAGTAGCGAGTAGCGAGTAGCCGGACGAACGGAGCCTTTCAAAATGCTCGCTACCCGCTACTCACTACTTTTTAAGCATGTCCGCCATCGATGAAGGTATCGTCCGCGAATATTTTGAGCAGAACGGTTTTTTCGTGCGCCAGGCGCGCAAGTATTCGGTGACGGCGCGCAAGAAGACGGGCGAGGAGGAGATCGACTTGCTCGTGTCGAACCCGAACTGGCAGCGCGGCAGCCGAGCGCCGGATTTTTTCCTCTTCGCGAACGAGCTGCCGTTTATCCAGCGCGCGGTGGTCTCCGTAAAGCCGTGGCACACGAATGTGTTCACGCCGGCGATCCTGCGGAGTTCGCCGGAGATTTTCGGGTTTCTTGAGCAGAACGTGCTGAAGCAGGTGCCGCGCTTTTTCGAGGCGGATGCGCCGGGAGGGGAGCACGACGCGGTAGTGACGAAGATTCTGGTTTTGCCGGCGTTGCCGACGGCGGAGCCGTTTCGTTCGCAGAGTGTGGCGCTGTTGAAGGAGCGCGGGGTCGATGCGATCATCTCGTTTCGCGCGATGCTCACGGACCTGATCGTTAAGATCGAAAGCAACCAGAACTACAGCAAGAGCGACACGCTCCAAGTCATGCGTATTTTAAAAAACTACGACCTCATCAAAGACTCGCAGCTTGACCTGCCGGTGGTGCGTGAAGCGGCGGTGCGCCGGGGGAAAAAATAATTTTGATACCCCAACATTATTGAAATCATTATGAACGTCATCGGTCCCCTCTCCGGTTTTCTTTTAATCTGCTGTGCTTATTCCGCCCAATATTGGGCCTATCGCTGCTTTAAGGAGTTAAAGCGCATGAACGAGCATCTCGACAAAACCCCGCGCGAATGAGCACTTCCAGAATCCATCCCAGCGCGATCGTGGAACCGGGCGCGCAGCTCGGGGCGAATTGCGAGATCATGGCCTACGCGGTCATCACGAAACAGTGTGTGCTGGGTGATGGCGTGGTCGTGCATCCGTTCGCGGTGATCGGCGGCGATCCGCAGTATCTGAAATTTGACCGGGCGCTGGCGACGGGGGTGAGTGTGGGCGCGGGCACGGTGATTCGTGAGCACGTGACGATCAACCGTTCCATCCATGCGGGCAAGGCGACGGCCGTCGGTGCGGGCTGTTTTCTGATGGCCAACGCGCACGTGGCGCACGACTGCATCGTCGGCGACAATGTGGTGCTGGCGAACAACGCGATGCTCGCGGGGCACGTTGAGATTGGCGCGCACACGTTTGTGGGCGGGGGTGCGGGGCTGCATCAGTTCTGCCGGATCGGCGAAGGCGTGATGGTCGCGGGCAATGCCTCGATCACGCGGGATGTGCCGCACTTCACGCTGGTGGCGGAGCGTGACGAGGTGATCGGGTTTAACGTGGTCGGGCTGAAGCGACGCGGGGTGAGCCGCGCGGCCATCGGCGAGCTCAA
>JANXLP010000449.1 GCA_025355125.1 Opitutaceae bacterium
GGGCATACGCTCTTCGGTGTGGTCTGGGGTGTGTCATCGTTCATCATCTCGCCGGCTTTTTTCTGGTGGCTCAGTCCGGTGCTTTCGGGGCTGGTGCTGTCCGTTCCCGTTTCGATTTTTCTGAGCAAGGGCAGCTTCGGCCGGCGCGCGCGGGAGCTGGGGATTTTTCTCACGCCCGAGGAGACGCATCCGCCCTACGAGCTGAAGCGCCTCCAGCAAAACGTGGCGGAATGCTACCGGCACCTGCCGCCGTTCGAACCGCTGCGCGCAGACTACGGGCTGATGCAGGCGGTGCTCGATCCCTATATCAACGCCATGCACGTCTCGCTGCTGCGGCAGCGGCGGCCGAGCGAAGAGGCCCGCGAGTGGTTCGCGAGCTTGCGGCTGCGGCTGCTGCGCGACGGGCCGGCAAAATTCACGAGCAAGGAAAAGATGGCGCTGCTGCTCGACGCGGAGTCGATGATCTGGCTGCACCGCGAGCTGTGGAGCTCCCCGGCCGAGGCGATCGCGGATTGGTGGCGGCTGGCGATGCGCCAATACAATGTGCTGACGGCGGCGCCGACGACCGCGCTTTACCGGTGAGCCCGGTCAGAAGCGGGAACCTTACGCTCCGCGGTCTTTAGGCGGGGAGGTAGGCCCGCAGGGCGGCCTGGGCCTGGGCAAACTCACTTTTAAGGGCCGCGAGACCGGTGGCGACGTCGCCGAGCCCGGTTTTACGAGCGTCGAATTCCAGTTTCTCCGCAAGCGCGCGGAGTCGGAGCGTGCCCAAATTGGAGGAGCTCCCCTTGATGCTGTGAGCGGCGCGGGTAAACGTCGGGACGTCGCCGGCGGCCAGACTCTGATCGAGTTCGGCGATTCGCTGCGGGGTGTCTTCGAGGAAGATGGTGATGATCTCACGCAGGAACTCGTCGTTGTCGCCGGGGTTGAGGGCGCGGAGGTTTTCAATCGCCTCGGGGTCGATGAGTGGGAGCTCGGGCATGGGCGGGAAGGATTGGAACGAATGCGGGGAGTGCAAATCGGAACGGAGTGAAAAAGCGGACGCGGGCGCGGGGATGGCTCCGTCACCTTGGGGCGGGCTCAGGTGGCCCATTCGGGCGCAGTGCTGGACTCGATTTCGTCGATGGTCGTGAGGCCGAGGAGGACTTTTTTCAGGCCGTCGTAGCGGAGCGGTTTATAGCCCACTTTGGCCGCGGCCTTGGTGATCTCCTGGGCGCTGCGGCCGTCGGAAATAAGCGCGCGGATCTCCTCGGTGATGAGGACAAGTTCGTGGAAGGCGACGCGGCCCTTGTAGCCCGTGAAGCGGCATTTTTGGCAGCCGCGTCCGCGATAAAAGGGGACGTCGCTCAAGCCCTGGTCCTGGAAATATTTGGCAAGGATCTCGCGCGAAGGCTGGTAGGCTTCCTTGCAGTTTTCGCAGATGCGCGCGGCGAGGCGTTGGGCGAGGACGCCGATGACAGAAGGAGCGACCATGTAGGGCTCGACGCCGATCTCGATGAGTCGGACGATGGCCTGCGGGGCGGTGTTGGTGTGGAGCGTGGCGAAGACGACGTGGCCGGTGAGAGCGGCTTCCGTGGCGATCTTGGCGGTCTCCAAGTCGCGGATTTCGCCAACGAGGATCGCATCCGGGTCCTGGCGCATGAGGGCGCGGAGGACGTTGGCGAACTTGAGGTCGATGTGGGAATTGATCTGCGTCTGGGTGACGCCGGCGAGCTGGATCTCGATGGGGTCCTCGATGGTTGAGATATTAATGTCGGGCGTGTTGATCTCGTTGAGCGCCGCGTAGAGCGTGGTGGTCTTGCCGGAGCCGGTGGGACCGGTGACGAAGAGGATGCCGTTCGGGTTTTTGATGAGGCGCTTGAAGGGTTGAAGGATGGTCTGAGACATCATCATCTTATCCAGCGTGAGCATCGTCTTCTTGCCGCTCATCGCGAGGATACGGATGACGACTTTCTCCCCATAGGCGGAGGGGATCGTGGAGACGCGGAAATTGGCGTTCTGCGTGCCGATGGGCATGGAGAAGCGGCCGTCTTGGGGGAAACGCGATTCGGAGATGTTGAGGCTGCTCAGGATCTTGATGCGCGAGACGAGTGCGCGATGAAGCTTGCGGGAGTAGGTGAGGATCTCGCGGAGATTGCCGTCGATACGGAAACGGATGCGCGACTGCGTTTCCTGCGCCTCGACGTGGATGTCGGTCGCGCGCTCCCGCATGGCGAAGTAAATGACCTCGTCGAGAATCTGGACGAGGGCGTTGTTTTCGGCGAGTTGGGCGAGCTTGTCGCCGGCGAGTTCGGGCTGGTCGAAGAGGCTGGAGCGATCGAGCTCGTTGAGGCTGTCCTCCAAATTTTTCTCCGTGCTGTAGTGGATCGCGATGGCGTCCTCGATCTCGCGCGGCAGGGCGAAGACGGGGCTGATGGGAATCTGGGAGATGAGGCCGAGGCGTTTGACGAGGTCCGCATCGCCGGGCGCGGCCATCGCGGTGGTCAGCACGCCGTCGATAATGTAGAGACCGATGGCCTTGGCTTTTTTGGCGACCTCGGCGGGGATCTTTTCAACGGCTTCGTCGGTGATGGTCGAGGCGAAGGGATCGACGTAGGCGACGTTCATGGCATCCGCCCAGAAACGGCAGGCGTCGTCTTTGGACGCTAATTTGTCGATGATGACGGCCTGGAGCAGCTCTACGCTGTCGCCGTGACGGGCGACGAGACCGGCCAGCTCGGTTTTGAAATCGAAATTGGGCAGGGCGCGAAGCCGATCGACGAAAGCCTTAGAGTTTGGATTTCGCACGGCGGGGAGCTTTGGCTTTGAAGAGTTTTCCGATCTCGTTCTGGTCGAGTTTTTCCATGGCGAAGAGGCCGGTGGTGCGCTCGAGTTTCAACTCGGCGAGCATTTGGGGCAGGGAATAGCGGACTTCGGCCAGCTCGGCCATTTTAAAGTCGGGAGGGGATTCGGCCGAAGGCGCGGGGGGGTGGCTCATGGGGAGTTTACTCGGTTTCGGTGAGGTCGAAATTGGCCTCGATGGTTTCCTGGATGGCTTTGGCGATTTCCTCTTTGGGCGTGTCTTTACGGATGTAGTTGAGCGCGCCGAGCTCGGAGGCTTCTTCGATGATCTGGCGCGTGGCGAGGGAGGTCAGCATGATGACCGCGCACTGGGGATCGAGGGCGTGGATCTGCTTCAGCGTCTCAAGCCCGCCGAGTTTGGGCATGTTGACATCGAGGAGGACGAGGTCGGGCCGGTGTTCGGTGTAAAGGGCGACGCCTTCCTCGCCATTACTGGCCTCGATCAATTTGCAATCGGTGAATTGGCGGAGGACGAGACCGATGAACTTGCGGATGTGGGCCTCGTCATCGACGAGCAAAATGGTGCCTTTGAATTTCATCATGGGGAGGAGGGAAGGGTGACGCGAAATTCGCATCCGAGTTCTGGGAGATTGTGGGCGGTGATCACGCCGCCGTGCGCATCAATAATTTTACGGCAGATGGCGAGGCCGAGGCCGGTGCTTTTCTCGCCGCCCGTGGGCTTGGCGGAGAGCTTGCCGAAATCCTTAAAGAGCTTGTCGCGCTCGGTCTCGGGGATGCCCGGGCCCTGGTCCATGACTGAAAAGCCTCGCGCGTCCGCCCGACGGTGGAGTTCGACGGTGACGGTGGAGCCCGGCGGTGAATATTTTACGGCGTTGCTGATAAGGTTGTCCGCGACCTGCCGCATTTTAGCGGAATCGATCCGCAGGATCATGGGCTCGGCGGGAGCGGCTATGACGATGCGGGTATTCTTTTTGGCCGCCTCGATGTTGTTCAGGAAAACGGATTTCTCCAGCAGAGCGGCGAGGTTGTCCGGCTCGAGCTGGAGTTTGAGTTCGCCGGCTTCGATGGTCGCGACGTCGAGGAGCTCGTTGACGAGGTCGAGCATGGACTGGCTGGCACTGTGGATGGTTTTGACCAGATCGAGTTGATCGGGGGTGAGCTGGCCGACGGTGCCGTCACTGAGGAACTCGGCGAGGCCGCGGATCGAGGCAAGGGGGTTCCGCAGATCGTGGGCGGCCATGCCGAGGAACCGGTTCTTGGCGGCGTTGGCTTTACTTAGTTGGTCGACAAGCAATTTTTGCTGTTCCACCAGAATCTGGCTCTGCATATGGGAGCGGATGCGCGCGAGAACTTCCTTCGGTTTAAACGGCTTCGGCAGGTAATCGACGCCACCGGCGGCGAGGCCCTGCACGACGTCGTCGGATTCGCTCTTGGCCGTGATGAAAATTACGGGAGCGCTATCAACGCCATAAAGTTGCTTGAGACGACGGCAGGTCTCGAACCCATCAATGCCAGGCAGCATCACATCGAGGAGCACAAGATCGGGCCGGGATTTGGCGTAGATTTCCAAGGCGGTCTCGCCCGATTCTGCTTCCAGTAAGACGTAACGATCGGCCTTCAAAATTCCGCTTAAAATACGCAGATTTATGCGGTCGTCGTCGACCACGAGAATCGTGCGGCCGGCCAGATCAAGGTCCGGTAATGTAGGGGAGTTCTCCATGGAGGTTCGGTCGAAAGGCCACTGCGGCGTAGCCTAAGAAGAAAAAACTGTTCGTTGGGCCCGAGCACGCAAGGGTGCAGTTTTAAGAGCAGGGATATCGTGCTGCGTGATATTGCGTATCATACGTATCACAAAATAGGGATATGTTGATATTCAGCTTGCTTGGGGCTTCTTCGATGCTTTGTTCAGCGGTCTCATCCCTATGGCTAATACATTTGTTTTCTCCTCCGAATCCGTCGGCGAAGGTCATCCCGACAAAGTCGCCGATCTCATCTCCGACAGCGTCCTCGACGCCTGCTTGGCGATTGATAAAACCAGCCGCGTCGCGTGCGAGACGTTCGTTAAATCGAACATCGTCGTCGTCGGCGGCGAAATCACTATCCCGAAGCTTCAAGACAAGAAGACGGGCAAAACCAAGGCACTCGAGGAGGCTATCAATCTCGGTAAAATCATCCGCGATGCTATCCGCCACATCGGCTACACGAACGACGACGACGTGTTTCACGCCGACACCGTTTTCATTAACAATTACCTGACCGCGCAGTCCGCCGACATTTCCCAAGGCGTCGATGCCAAGAAGGTCGAAGGCAAGAAGACCGCCGAGCAGGGTGCCGGTGACCAGGGCCTGATGTTCGGCTACGCGTGCAGCGAGACGCCCGAGCTGATGCCGACTCCCATCATTTTCGCCCATCGTCTCGGCCGCGAGCTGACCAAGATCCGCAAGAGCGGTGCCGCCCCGTGGCTCCGCCCCGATGCGAAGTCGCAGGTCTCGATCCGCTACGAAAACGACAAGCCCGTCGAGGTCGTCAACGTCGTCATCTCCACGCAGCACACCGAGGCCGCGAAACACTCGATGATCGAAAAATATCTCATCGATAACGTCATCAAAAAAGTTCTTCCCGCCGAGATGCTGACGAAGAAAACCGAGTATCTCATCAACCCCACTGGCCGCTTCGTCATCGGCGGGCCGCAGGGCGATTCCGGTCTCACCGGCCGCAAGATCATCGTGGACACTTACGGCGGCTGGGGCCGTCACGGTGGCGGCGCTTTCTCGGGCAAAGATCCGTCGAAGGTCGATCGCTCGGCCGCCTACATGGGCCGCTGGGTCGCGA
>JANXLP010000489.1 GCA_025355125.1 Opitutaceae bacterium
TCGGGGAGTTCGTCGAGGTCGAAGGCGAAGAGAAAAATACGATAGACGAACTGATGCTCCTTCGGCGTGAAACGGTGATGCATCACGTTGCATTCGTATAGACTGGAGCGAAGGGGCGGCACTGGTAACGGTGGTGCTAGCTGCTACGCGTCGGGGCGGGGGCCGGATGCCGGGAAATGCGGGTTCCGTTTAGCGTCGGAGGTGGCGGCGGAGCAGCCACGTGAGGGCGAGCAAGTCCAGAAGCGGGAGGATGGCCATGGCGCGCAGGCCGTATTTGGAGACGCCGGCGTGGCGGGCGCGATGGGCGACGGGGATCTCGCGGACGGTCCAACCGCCGGCGACGGCGAAGGCGGGGAGGAACGAGTAGAGGGTGCGGATGGGGAGAAAGGAGGCGGCGACCTCGCGGCGGAAGAGTTTGAGGGAGCAACCGGTGTCGCTCACGCCATCGCGGAGGAGGGCGCGGCGGGTGGCGTTGGCGAGGCGCGACATGGCGCGGCGGAGGGTGGAATCGCGCCGACCGAGGCGGGCGCCGGCGAGCATGTCGGCGGTGGCGCGGAGGGGCCAGAGGCGGGCGAGTTCGGCCGGGGGGTTTTGGCCGTCGCCGTCGAGCATGGCGAACCAGGTGCCGCGCGCATGGTGAAAACCCCACCAAAGGGCGTCGGCTTGGCCGCAGTTGCGGGGGAAAGTCTCGATGCGGATGGCGGGCCAGGCGGCTGCGGCGGCGGTGAGGGCGGCGGGGGTGGCGTCGGTGCTGCCGTCGTCGATGAGGAGAACCTCGATGGAGAGATTAAGGGGAGTAAGGGCGGCGCGGAGTTCGGCGAGGAGCGGGGCGATGTTGGGGGCCTCGTTGTAGAACGGGATGATGACGCTCAGCTCGGGCGTGGGGGACGGGGAGGGCTGAGAGCTGAGAGCGGAGAGCTGAGAGAGCGGAAGCGGCGGCGGAGCGGCTGGCGGGAGCGGAGGGTTCATCGAGGGAAGAGGGATTCGATGAACAGGGTGAGATTTTCACCGGTGACGCCCGGGGGCGGCACGGCGGCGACGTGTGCTTGAAACTCGGCGGCTGGCACGAGGCGGTGGCGGACGGTGCCGTCGGCGGTGACGAGGAGGACGGCGGCAGAACTGGCGGCGCGGAGCATGGCGGCGGGTTGGCGGGCCTTGGACCAGTTGTCGCCGTTGTAGTAGTTGATGGGACGCTCGAGCACGCGATCGGCGGGCAGGGGATGGCGGAGAAACGGCGCGCCGAGGGCCTGAGGGCAGGACCACGCCCAGAGCCAGATGGGACCGTGGGTCTCGGGGACGGAGACGAGGGCGAGGGTGCGGGAATCGGCGCCGGCGAGATCGCCGTCGATGGCGGCGATGGCGTTGCGGGAGCGGGCGCCGGCTTCGATCCATGGGCGGAGCGCGGCGACGTGGGCGACGGCGCACCACACGATGATGCCGCCGGCGAGAGTGGCGTGGAGGCGACCGGTGCCGAGGGCGAGGCCGACTCCGAGCGCGATGCCGGCGGAGGGAAGGTAGAGGTGGCGGGGCGAAAAATAGACCACGACAAACAGGCCGATCGTAGTGGCGAACCACCAGAAGCCGCCGAAGAAAAGGGCGCGGGCGGCGGTGGCGTTGCGACGGAAGGTGAGCGTGGCGATGAGGGCGAAGGCGGTGAGCGCGGCAAGGGCGATCCAGACGTTGCGGAAGACGGACATCTCGGGCGGTGAGGGCCATTCACTGCCGGTGGTGAAGGGCAAAATGGGGATCATCCAGCCGACGTAACTCGCCTGGCGCGTCCAAGCGGGCGCATCGTTCCAGCCGAAAAAGCCGTTGCCAGTATCGCGGCCAAACGCGGCGTGGCGGGCGACGGCGTAGAGGGCGACCACGAGGAGGGCGCCGGCGAAGAGTTGGGCGCGGCGAATCCAGACGGCGCGGCCGGCGCGGGGATCGAGGAGGGCCCAGCGGAGGACGAGGAGGAGCGGGGTGATGAGGCAGAATTCTTTGGTGAACACGCCGACGCCGAGGGCGAGGAGGGCGAGCACGAGTGCGCGCGGGCGGGCGTGGGCGGAGAAGTTTTCCGCAGCGACGAGAAAGGCGAGGGCGGCGGCGCTGCCGAGGAGATCGGCGCGGCCGGTGATCCAGGCGACGGTCTCGGCGTGGGCGGGGTGGATGGCGAAGATGAGACCGGCGATGAGGGAGGCGTTGCGCTGGCCGGCGGAGTAGCTCCAGGCGAGGCGGACGACGAGGGCGGTGGCGGCGAGGTGGAGAAGGACGTTGGTGAGGCGGTGGCCGGGTGCCCAGCCGCCCCAGAGACGGGCATCGACCATGAAGGAGAGCGCGGCGAAGGGGCGGAGTTCTTTGAGCGGCTGGCCCCAGATGCCGTCGGACCACTCGTGGGTGAAAAGGCGCGGTAAACCGGAGAAGGGGAGGTTGAAAAAGCGGGCGACGTAAACGAAGTCGTCGCCGAGAAACCCCATCGTCATCGCGGGGAGGAACGCGAGCGCCGCGACGGCGAGGACGACGGGCAGGAGCCAGCGCGGGAACGGCGCGAGCGGCGCGGAGGACGGCGCGGGTGCGCGGGCGGGAGCGGACGGGGCGACGGGCATCGGGGTGAGACGGACTCAGGTTGTGGAGCGCGGGGCAAGCTTGGGGCGGGGGCGGTGTGGCGAGTGCGGGCTCGACCTGTTTCATGAAGTGGCCACGGTGGCAGTTTCGCCAGCTTACGTGGACCCGTAGCTCAGCTGGATAGAGCACTTGGCTTCGAACCAAGGGGTCGGGGGTTCGAATCCCTCCGGGTCTACCACGTAGCGCGGGAGAGTCTTCGTCGGAGTGTGGTCGCTTGCGTTTGATCGGGCGGGAGCTTTACCTCGCGGTATGGATGACCGACAGATCATCACCATCGAGCCGGGCAAGCGGAGCGGGAAACCGTGCATCCGCGGACTGCGCATTACGGTGTTTGACGTGCTCGATTATCTCGCCGCCGGGATGACTCATGAAGACATCCTGAAGGAGTTTCCCTATCTCACGGAAACCGACATCCGCGCTTGTCTCGCCTACGCGGCGGATCGGGAGCGACGGCTGGCCGTAGTGGGCGGATGAAGCTGTTGTTCGACGAAAATTTTGCCTCCGGCGTTGGTCGAGGCGTTGGCGATCTCGTTTCCCGGTTCACGGCATGTGGACCGATGCGGATTGGGAGCGACGGATGACGCGGCGATCTGGGATTATGCCGGCGCGAACGGTTTTTGTATCGTGACCAAAGATTCGGATTTCGAGGAGCGTAGCGTGCTCTTCGGGGCGCCGCCCAAGGTGATCTGGCTGCGCACGGGCAATTGCAGGACGGCACGGCTGGTGGCGTTGTTGGTTCTCCATGCCGAAGCGATCCGGCGCTTGGCGGAGAGCAAAGACAATATTCTGGAGATCATGTAGCGGGGCGTTCGGAGTGGAGCATCGGGTCTGGAGATGCGAAGATCACGGATGTGCTGCGCAGGCGCATCGAGCACCTGGCTTCGAACCAAGGGTCAGGGGTTCGAATCCCTCCGGGTCTACCACGGGGCGCTTACCACAGCGAATAACCGGCGACGATGAACGGATCGTGGACGAGGGCGATGAGCGTCCACCACGCGGCGAGGAGGAGGAAGTCGCGGCGGGTGGGTGCAGTGAAGAGGAGAATGAAAGAGGCGGGCGCGAGGTAGTAGCGGGGATCGACGAGGTAGTTGCTGCCGAGGAGGGCGACGGCAAACGGAAGCGTGAGTAGGATCGCGCGGCCGTGGCGTTGGGCGCGGCAGAGGTGGGCGAGGGCGAGGGCGGCGAAGACGACCGTGAGGCCGGCGGCGATACGGAGCGCGGGCAGGCGGTCGATGTAAATGAGCGGCCAGTTGCGCAGGAGGGTGAAGCGCACGCCGTCCCACCAGAGGTCGCGGTTCCAGCCGTGAGGATTCGTGTAGGTCACGGCGATGATCGTGACGGAGATCGCCGCGGTGGTGAGCCAAAGCGCGGCGAAAGCGGGGCGGCGTCGGGCGGCGATGGCGAAACAGGTAACGGCGGGGCGGAGGTGGGCGAGCCACACGGGCAGGCCGAGGAAGGCGAAGAGAAGCGCGGCGAAGATGAAGGCGGCGGGGTTGGGGCGGAGGGTGTTGCCGTTGACGGTGCCGGGCGTGAAGCGACCGGCGACGAGGATGATCGCGGCAGTGACACCGAGGACGACGAGATGGCCGGAGGCGCGGGTGACGGCGGTGGCGAGGGCGCGGCGCCAGAAGGGCGGCGCGGGCACGGTGGCGGGCGGGGGCGCACGGAAAATTTCCCAGAGGATGAAGAACGGGGCCCAGACGACGTTGGTCTGGCGAACGAGGCAGGCGAGGGCGAGGAGGGCGGCGGCGGTCCAGCCGCGGCCGGAGAACTGGGCCCACGCGGCGCAGAGGAGGACGGCGAGGGCGGGGACGTCGTTGTAGGCGAGGCCGGTGAAGGGCTGGAAAATCGGGAGGAGGGCGAAGAGGAGGGTGGCGGGGCCGGCGGGGCGGGCGTGAAGTTGCCGCCAGGCGCCGGCGAACGCGGTGAGGGCGAGCAGGCCGAAGAGCGTCGTGGTGAGACGGGCGGCGGTGAGCGAGGGCTGGCCGCCGCCGAGGGCGAGGGCGATCAGGTGGTAACCGGGCGGCGTGGTGAGATTATCGGGCCAGCCGGGTTTCTTTTCCGCGAAGTGAATGAGCACGCCGAGATGGCCGGGTTCGTCGCAAAGGGCGCTGTAGGCGTAGCGGGCGTAGAGCGCGCCCCAAAGGAGGGTCAGAGCGAATGCGGCGACGAAACAGGCGCGGGAGAAACGGAGCTCGGCGGGGGTGGGCGGCGGGAGAGGGGCGGGAGTCGGAGCTGGAGCGGGGGCGACCATGCGGGCGCGTGAGTCGCGCGGAGATGGGCGGAGCGGGCAAATGAAAACGGGGAGCGGGCGAGGGAGCGGGGAGGGCGAGTCGGAGACGCCGCCCTACTTGGCGGCGGGTAGATTGACAGGGCGAGGTGTCACATCAAGGTGTCACCTATGAAGACCACGACCATCCGGGAGCTGCGGCACGATACCACGATGGTGTTGGAGTGGGTGAAAAACGGGGAGACGGTCGAGGTGACGCGGCGGAATGAACCGGTGGCGATCTTGTCGGCGCCGGGGCGGAAACGGCGGAGCGTGCGGCCGGATTTTGCGGCGCGGTTGAAACGGATTTACGGCAGGCAGGCGCTGGCGGTGACAGCGACGGAGTTGATCGCCGAAGCGCGGGGCGAGCGATGAAGGCGTATGCGGATTCGGGCTGGCTGTGCTCGTTGTATGCGCCGGATGCGCATTCGCGGCTGGCGGTGGCGCGGATGGCGCGGGTGACGTTGCCGGTCCCGGTGATCTGGCTGCATCAACTGGAGTTGAGAAACGCGCTGCGGCTGCGGGTTTTTCGGGCGGAGATCACGGCAGAGCAGCGGGACGCTTCGCTCAATGCGTGGCTGGCGGATATGGCGGCGGGGGTGTTGGTGGCGGCCACGCCGCCGTGGGGCGAGGTGACGATGGAGGCGGAGCGGCTCAGTGTCTCACATTCGGAGAAACTGGGCACACGGAGTCTGGATATTTTGCACGTGGCGGCGGCGGTGGTGCTGGGGTTGCCGGAGTTTCACACGTTTGACCTGCGGCAGGCGGCGCTGGCGAGGGCGACGGGTTTGAAGGTGTTGGGGTTGTGAGGCGAACGGGGAAACGATGGCGAGAAATAGGTAAGAGAAAGATCGGTCAGACGGCGGGCCAGGGGTCGCGGGCGAGGAGTTGGGCGGCGAGGCGGTGGGCGCTGTGGAGGCCGTCTTCGTGGAAGCCGTGGCGTTGCCAGGCGCCGGCGAAAAACGTCTCGGTGGTGCCGAGGGCGGATTGGTTGAGCGCGGGGAGTTCGGCTTGGGCGGCGGTGGCGGCGAGGCTGAAGAGCGGGTGTTCGTATGCGATGCGTTTCAGGACGCGGGCGGGGGCGATGGACTCGGGGCGGTTGATGGTGACGAAGTAGTTTTCGCGGTCACTCACGCCTTGGAGTTTGTTCATCCAGTAATGGGTGGCGGTGGAGACGGCGCCGGCGGAGTCGCGGGCGATCTCGTAGTTCCAGGCGGACCAGGCGAGGCGGGTGCGGGGCATCACCGAAGCATCGGTGTGGAGGGTGGCGGTGTTGGGTTGGTAGTGGAACGCGGAGAGGAGGCGGTGCTCGGCGTCGGTGGGGTTTTGGAGGAGGCGGAGGGCCTGGTCGCCGTGGCAGGCGAGGATGACTTTGTCGAAGGTGTGGGCGGTGCCGGTGGTGGTCGTGATGGTGACGCCGCGCGGTGTGCGGATGACGGCGGTGGCGGCGGAGTTAAGGCGGATTTTTTCTGCGAAGGGAGCGGTGAGCGGGGCGATGTAACTCTTGGAACCGCCGTCCACGGTCCACCACTGGTGCTGGGTGCTGAGGCCGAGGAAGCCGTGGTTTTTGAAAAAGCGGAGGAGCGCGGCGGCGGGGAAGGCCAGCATCTTTTCGGGCGGCGTGCTCCAGACGGCGGAGCTCATGGGCACGAGGTAGAGATCGAAAAAATCGGCACCGTAGCCGCGGCGTTTGACGTAGTCGCCGAGGGTTTCGGTGGCGATGGGCGAGGTGGGGTCGGCGAGGGCGAGGACGGCTTCGTGGTTGAAGCGGTTGATCGCGGCGAGCATCCGATAAAAACGGGGGCGGAAGAGGTTTTTGCGTTGGGCGAAGAGGTGATTGAGCGAGGAGCCGCAGAATTCCAGACCGCTGTCGGCGTGGCGGACGCTGAAGGACATGTCGGTTTTTTTGGTGGCGACATTCTGCTCGCGAAAGAGGCGGGTGAGGAGCGGGTAGGTGACGTGGTTGAACACCATGAAGCCGGTGTCGATGGGGACGGGGCGGCCGGTGCCGGGCTCGGTGGCGGTGACGGTGTTGGTGTGGCCGCCGACGTAGTTGGCCGACTCGAAGAGGGTGAGGTCGTAGTCGCGCTGGAGAAAGTGGGCGCAGCCGAGACCGGCGATACCGGTGCCGATGATGGCGAGGCGAGGTTGAGACATGGAGGAAAAGGTGAGGCTGGAGAGCGGAGGCGGGAAGCGGAGAAAAGGAAGGGGGAAGTGACCACGAAACACACCAAATACACGAAATGTAGGACTTGATTGCCGGTGGTCCGACGGTGCGCGCAGAGCTACGGTTGAAAAGGGGCGACGGATGGGGTGGGTTACGTAATTCAGGCGGTTGACGGGGACGGACGCGGCGGGATTTTTGGAGGAAACCCAGCGGGGAATCTATTTTCCATGATGAACTCGACGAATAACGGAACGGGGTGGTGGCGCGGGGCGACAGCGGCGGCGCTCGCGCTGGGCGCGGGGTTGGCGGGCTGTGCGACGACGGAAGAAACGCGCGATTATAAGGGCACGGCACTCAGTGAACTGCATTCATTTTACGTGGTGCAGTCGGCGGACGACGCGCGCGGGATTGACCGATTGATTGTGCGTGAAATCGATCTGCTTGGGCTCGAGGCGACGAGCGGGCCGGCGGCAGCGCGGCCGGCGGACGTGGACGGCGAGATCACTTACGTCGCGAAGTGGGTGGACGACAATTTGTTCAAACTGGAGCTCGAGATCCGGCCGCTGTCGAAGGGCGCGGAGGCGGTGCGGGCGGGTTCGTATTTACAGCGCAAGCAGCCGAGCGGAATGGTGCACGAGCTGTTGGAGATTTTGTTGCCGCCGCGGAAGGTGGAGGCGCTGAGGAAATAAACAAAAACACCCGAAGCGCGTGGGCACTTCGGGCGTGGAGAATTTTTTGGCCGACTCAGACGACCGGGGGATTTTCGCCGGTTTTGGCGGACGGAGCGGTTTTGGCGGTGCCCATATTGTGGGCTTCTTCGCTGAGGTCTTTTCGGATGGCGGGGCCGTCGGCCTTTTTCGGCAGGTTCGCCGAGGAAGCGGTGGCGGTGGCGACGGCCATCGCGGTGGCGACGGGGACGATTCGACGGAGAGACGAATAGTCGTGCGAGCCGGCGGAGGCGGCGCGGGCGGCGGAGGCGGCCACGACGGAGGCGTGGTGGTCGGCGTGGGTGCCTTCGTCGAGGATCGACTGGGGGACAGGTTTGAGGCCCCAGATGAGGCCGGTCCAGGAGAGCATCTTCAGGCCGTAGTAGGTGGGATCGATTTCCCACCAATAAAAGCCGTTGCGGGTGCAGCTCTGGAAGCGGTGGTGGTTGTTGTGCCAGCCCTCGCCGAGGGTGATGATCGTGAGGATAAAGCTGTTGCGGGAATCGTCGTCGGTCTTGAAGCGGCGTTTGCCCATGAGGTGGGCCATGGAATTGATGCAGGCGGTGCCGTGGAAGAGGACGGTGGTGCTCACAAAGAAGCCCCACACGAGCATCTGCGGGCCGTTGGTGCCGAGGCCGGGAGCGTAAGTCTCGAGGAGGACGCCCGCGAAGAAGGTGGCGGTGGCGAAGAGAATCGGAACGACGAGGTCGAAGCGGTTGAGCCAGACGAGCTCGGGGAACTTCGCGAGGTCCTTGATCTTCGTGTAATCGGTGGGGAAATTACGACGGGAGGTGATCCAGCCGATGTGCGACCAGAGGAAGCCGTGGACGTGGGGGGAGTGTGCATCCTCGGGATCATCCGAGTGCTGGTGGTGGTGGCGGTGATGATAGGCCCACCAGAGGGAGCCGCGTTGGACGGTGGTGGCGGCCCACAGCGCGAGGAAGAACTGGCCGAAGCGCGAGGTGCTGTAGGTTTTGTGGGAGAAGTAGCGGTGGTGGATGCCGGTGACGGCAAACATGCGGATGAAGTAGAGGGCCACGGCGGTCCAGACGGCGACGGGGCTCCAGCCGACCCAGATGATGGCGAAGCACGCGAGGTGCAGGATGACGAACGGCATGACGCGCACGAGGTCGACCTTATCGGGCTCGTTGCGCATTTTTTCCGCGCCGTCGGGACAGTAGTCGGAATCGATCCACTGGGTGAGGGCGGTGGTGACCCGGCTGAGGAAGCTAACGGAGGTTTTGGACGAGGGCTCTGACATAAAAATTTGAGACAAGGGAACGGCGCGGTTGAGAGAGCGGCAAGCTGCCTTTCATAGAAATCGGAGGAAAAATTCCGAACTGAAATTGAACGTATGATTTCGTATAAAAACAATACGGCTGAGAGAGGGCGATGGATGGGCTTGGAGGTCGGTGCGAATTGCACGACCGAGGGCGGTTTGTGCGGCGCAATGAATTACGCCGGAAGTCGCGCGCTGACCGAGCTGCCGGCACGGGTGAAGCGGTGATTGATCGCGCGGCGCTGGTCAGGGGTGAGCGGGGGTAACTCGGGTAGGGTATCGGCTTTGGCGGTGGCGAGTTGCGTCCGGCAGAGCGCGCGAAAGGTGTCCCAGCGCTCGGAGAGGAAGAGTTCGGCTTCGGCGCGGCGGTCGTGACGGGTGGCGATATCGGCGGGTAAGGTGATGGGTGCGGAGCGCGCGGTTTGGCGGAGGAGGCTGCGCCATTCGGTGAGCAGGCGATCCACGTCGCCGCGGCCGGCGAATTCTTGCGCGTCCACGACGTGGCGCGTGGATTCGTGGGTGGTCACGATGGCGGAGACAACTTCGCTGGCACCGAAACCGTAGCCGGGTGGGAGGCCTTCGTGGAGATAGCCCTCGATGGTGGCGCGCCGGTAGGTGCGTTCGCAGATCGCGGCGAGACGGCCGAGACGGCGGGGATTCGTGCCGGTGAAACGATCGGCGGAGAAGAGGTTGGCGCAGTCGAAGAGGAGGGCGTCGAGCGGGTAGCGGCGGTCTTCGAGTGCGGCGGCGAGGGCGAGGCCTTCGGGGCCGAGGTAACAGGCGACGATGGCGCCGCGGGCGGTGAGGTGGAGTTCGCGATCCAGGACGCCGGCGCGCTGCCATTGCCAGAGTGGGGTGGGCTGCGGGGAAAACGAAAGACACTCGGCGCGGTGCGAGCAGGTGACGCAGGGGCGGAAGGGATCGCGTTCGCGGCGGACGAGGCGGGCGCGGCCGGTGTCGGTGCGATGATGGCAGGGCAGCTCAACGTGGTGCGAAAGGAGCGAGGTTTTTTCGGCGCCGAAGATGACGGGCGTATCGGTGAAGAAACGATGTGCGCTGGTGGCGGCGACCTCGGCCGCGGATTGGCCGGGTTGAAGTTGGCGCAGGAAAAACGCCCACGGGAGCGGAGCGGCGCGTTTCAGGCGAAGGGGTGCAGCGCGGCGGAGGCGTGGAGTGGAACTGCTGACGAGGACGAAGCCGAATTCATCGAGTCCGCGGCGGCCGGCGCGGCCGACCATTTGGAGGAGATCGTGGGGCGGGATTTCGTGTTCGATGGGGCCGAGGTTGAAATGTGATGCGGTGATGAGGACGGAACGAAGGGAAAAGTTAATGCCGGCGCTGAGGCCGAGGGTGGCGACGACGGCGCGGAGCTGGCCGGCTTTGGCGAGGGGCTCGATGAGGCCGGCGCGTTGGGCGTAGGCGAGGCCGCTGTGGTGATAGGCGACGCGGTTGCGGAGGAGTTTGGTGAGGGCGGGGCCGGCGAGTTGCTCTTGCTCGGGCGTGAGGGTGAGCGGATCGGCGAGGGGGAGTTCGCGGGAGAACTGGCGGGCGAGACGCTCGGCGTCGTGACGGTGCGGTGCGGTGCGAAAATGAGCACGGGTCCGAGGCCTTCGCGCAGCGCGCCGGCGATGCGGCGTGACCAAAAGCCCTCGATGGTGCGCGGGAGACCGGCGATGAGATCGTCCACCTCGACTTCTTCGAGTGGGACGGGGCGCTCGGTGTGGGCGACGACCTCGACGTTACGGCCGAGGCGGCGGAGCCACGCGGCGACATCGGTGGGATTGGCGACGGCGCCGGAGAGCAGGAGGAGTTGCAGATTGGGCGGCGCGGAGAGCAGCGCGCCTTCGTAGTGGTTGCCGCGCGACGTGTCGGCGAGCCAGTGGTATTCGTCCACGACGAGAAGTTGAAAGGGCGCGAGATCGGTGGGGCGGGCGGGGATATTGTGACGTAATACGTGACAATTAATCGGCGGGAACTCGTTCGGGGAAGCTGGGGGTTTGTCCCGTAATACGTGACAAACGCGGTCGGGGAGTTTCTGCGGGGTGGGGGCGTTGATTTGGGACTGGACGGCTTCGAGGGTGGCGACGATGAGGGGGGCGCCGGGGTCGATGGTGATGTCGCCAGTGATGATACCGACGCGCCAGCCGCGGGCGCGCCATTCGGCGTATTTATCGTTGGCGAGGGCGCGGGTGGGGACGGTGAAGAGGGCGCGGCGGGCGAAGTTGGTCTGCTCGGCCCAGCGTTCGAACACGTAGGTTTTGCCGGCGCCGGTGGGCGCGTCGATGACGACGTCGCGGCCGGATTCGAGAGCGCGGATGGCGGCGGCCTGCCAGCGGTCGGGGAGGACGAGTTTTTGAAGGCCGGCGAAAGCGTCGGTCAGCACGCTGCGAGGGTGCGCGTGGTCGGCGCGGGGGTCAAATGTCGGGCGCAGATTGGTGGTGCGGCGGGTTGAGGGAGGTCAAAGATGGGTTTCTCGTGGAAAACCGATTTCGGGGGAACCCGTGGGAATAAACCGTGCTCCCACTGGGGGCACAGGGGTGCGGGATTTTTTGTAACTTTATGAGCGCAACCGAGTATTCACCCTAGCCAAATTGAATTTTCGTCCGTATGTTCTTCCGTTCGTCTGACTACACACCACCACCAATGATAGCTGCCGTGATCGTTATTTCACTTTTAACTGCCCTCGTGGCCACCGAGCCCGATACGTCCGAAAGGGACACGGCCTTGGAGCCAGCACCGCCGCGCCCGCGAGTGAAGAAGTAACAGGTGGATAGAAGGTTCGGCGGGCCGATTTTGGTCTGAGAACGTTTATTTTAACGGTTTTAGGAACGAGATTTCCCGTTGCGGGCTGAGCCTGCCCGGAAGCGAACGCCACTACTAAGACGCAGCGTCAACGTTTTTATCCTCTTGGCCTTCTTGCGGTCTGATGAGCGCCTTGCTTGACCGTAAAATTAACAAGGGCGCACCCGCTTAAGCAGGTGCGCCCTTGGTGGGTTACTTTATTATGAGCTATCAGTTAGCCGCGAAGCGGGCTCCGGCGAGCGGGGCTTCGACGATGCGGACGGGGAGGACGACTTTCGTCGCCACCGCCACACCACCGGTCACGGCTGGCTTGAACTGCCACTTCTTCACAGCGTCCACGACGGTCTCCCCGAGTCCAGCGTCCGGGGAGGACTTGATGCTGAACGCCGAGGTTTTACCGGTCGCTTCGACGGTGAACTCGATTTCGACCGTGAGGCCGGCGTAGTTGGCGGGAACGTCGGGGGAAACCACGACGACCGGCACAGGCACACCGACATCCTTACGGCACGTCTCGAGGTAGGTCTCTTCCAAGCTCTTTGCCTTGAGGGCGGGAACGAGGAGGGCGGCCAAGCTTAACAGGACGGCGAGTTTGTTTACGTTTTTCATGACTTATTTTCCTTTTTTATAAACTCCGCCCGAGGGGCGCGGAGAGTTTGGTTACTTGACTACTGGTTTAAGCAACCGGGCGTCGTCGAAGCGGTTAAGCTTCAGCGAAGAACCCAGTTGTTCGGCTACGAAATGCAGAGCATTTCGCGGCCAAAGTTTCCGTTTTGGGGCGGGGACCAGCCCGGACCAGCATGTGCGCCAACTCGCAGGCGGCGCTGTCCGGAAATTGTTTGGATTAAACGTCTCCCACCGGGCACGCGGCCTCAGTAGGGGGAGAAAATCAAAGAACGATTGGGGGTTCTTTGAAAGCAAATGAACCGTAAGCGGGTCCGACTGCTGATAGCAAGTGGTGTGCCGTGGCGTCGCCAGATTGTCACGAAATGTGGAGGGGCCGCGCCGGCGGGGAAACCGGGGTGATCTCAAATGCCGTGGTCCAGTGATTCTTCGGTGAGCAGGCGCGAAAAAGCCGGCCTTTTCAGGCCGGCTCTTTCGCAGAGTCGGAGCCTCGGGGCGGGAGGTTTATTTCTTGGACTCGACCTTTCGGAGGGTGACGTCCCCGTTCATCGTCGCGATGCTGATGTCGGGACCGCCGCCATTGATGGTGCCGCTCACGATCTTGCCGCCGGTCATCGGAGGGAGAGGAGGCAAGGGTGGCATAGGAGAGATATTTACGTTAATGTTGGTGTTGGCGGTCGCTTCGGCCTCTCGGGCAGCCTGCGCGCCCTCGCGGGCGGCTTGGGCGGCTTCGCGGATCGCTTGGGCGACCTCACGGGCGGCTTCGGCGCCGGCTTGGACGCCTTCCTTGATGGCGGCGCGGATCTCTTCGTTAGTGGCGTTATTGGAGCTATGGTCGGACGTGCGGTTATCTTTGCGGACCACGGTCACGCGGCGACCGCTCTTCGGGGTGTAAGCGGCGGCTTCGGTCTTGGTGACGAGGACTTTATCATCGAAATCGGTGAGGATGGAGCCGTTCTGGGTGCGGAGGCGGACGTTGGCCTTGATGTCGGCGGGGAGATTAAGGGCGACTTCGCCGTTCATGGAGGTGAAGGAGAGGGGCTTGCCCGCATGCAGTTCGAGGATGGTGGCCTTGATTTCGCCGTTCATCGTCTCGACGAGGGCGCCGCCGGAGAGGTTGGTGAGTTTCACTTCGCCGTTTAAGCCTTTGATTTCGACGTCGCCGCTAAGGTCGGAGCAACTGATGTCGCCGCCCCAAGAGCTGGTGATGATGACCGAGGTAGACTTAGGGACGGTGATGGTGAAATCGCCGCCGCGGCCCTGCGCCCAGTTTTCGGTGGCGTCGAGGGTGATGACGTTGGCTTTCTCAGAGAGAGCATAACTGGAAGCGGCAGTGATCACACGGAGACCGTCTTTGCGGGGGGCGGAGGTGACGGCCTGGGCGTCGGATTTGACGGTGATCTCGCCGGTGTCGCTTTTGATGCCGGTGATGCGGACATCTCCGTGGCCGACGCGAATCTTGAGGGTGCCGGGATTGGCGGGTTCGGAGAACTTGATCGTGCTGAGAGGGGCTTGGGCATGGGCGGCGCTGATGAGCAGTAGCGCGAGGCCGGCGGCGATGCAGAAGGAGGGGAAGAGACGGGCTTTCATGACGTGATAATTTTTTGAATCGTGTGGTTAAATGACGTGGGTGGATTTCCCGGTCGTCGGCAGCGTTGTGGGTTGTGGAAAGGGAGCGCGATCAGAGCTGGGTGAGGGCGCGCTTGGCGGCCTCGCGGACGTTGAGGTCGGCCTGGGTGTTGGCGGAAAGTTTTTGCAAAGCGGGGGTGGCTTCGCGGTCCCGGGAGGCGACGAGGAAGTCGATCATGGAGATCTGCACGATGGGGCTCTGCTCACGGGGCAGGGAGGTAAGGACGCCGGCGCGGACGACTTCCTGATCGGCGTGCGGGTAGAGTGCTTCGAGGGCGTTGAGGCGAACGTTGGCGCTGGGGTCGAGGGCGAGGGCGCCGATGAGATCGTTGATGGTTTTGTCGTCGGGCTGGGCGACGGCCGCGGAAGTGAGAACGCCGCGGAGGCGCTCGTTGGAGGAGCGGGACTGCTGCTGGAGCAGCGAGTAACCGACGAGCTGGCTCATGGAATCGACCTTTTTGCGGAGCTCGGCGAGTTCGCGCTGCGTGGCGGCGTCGCTGGCGGCGGGCGTCGCGGCGGGAGTGACGGCGGGGTTGGTGAGGGGCGCAGCGGGAATGGGATTGGCGCGATTACCGAGGGTGAAACCCAGCACGAGCAGGGCGGCGGCGGCGAGAGGTTGGACGAGCCAGAACCAGAGCGAGCGCGCAGGGCGGGAGGAGGTTTTTGGGGTAACGGGCGCGGCGGGCTCGGCGGCGGTGGCGGGGTTGCGCAGGGCGTGCTGCTCGGCGGCGATGGCGGCATAGACGCGGGCACGGAGGCGGGGAGACGGCGTGGGAGCGGGCATGGCGTCGAGGGCGTTGAGAGTTTGGCTGAGCGTGGTGAATTCGCGCTCGCAGTCGGGGCAAACGGCGACGTGGCTGCGGATTTCGCGGGCGGCGGTGGCGAGGCGGTCGTCGAGGAGGCTGGGAAGTTGTTCGCGAATGCGGGCGCAGTTCATGTGAGGGGCTCCTTTTGGAGTTTGAGATAGACAACGCGGAGTGAGTGCAGCGCGCGGTGGGCGCGGACTTTGGCGGCGCCGACGGAGCATTCGAGAATGCCGGCGATTTCCGCGAAGGAGAGTTCTTGAAAACGGCTGAGGAGGAGGACTTCGCGGTCGCCGTGATCGAGGCGAGCGAGGGCGGTGTGGAGGAGGGCGTGGTCGTCGCCGGTGGAGGCGGTTTCGCCGGCGTTGGGGCGCTCGTCGGCGTGGTGTTGGAGATCGGCGGGATCGGTGGCGTGCGGGGCGGCGTTGGCCTTGCGGAAATGGTCCGAGGCGCAGCGGCGCGCGAGGTGATACATCCACGCGGTGAAGCTGCCTTCGTCGCGGTAGGTGTGGCGGTATTTGAGCATGCGCTCGAAGACGACCTGCGCGATATCCTCGGCGGCGGCGCGGTGGCCCGTGAATTTTACGAGGAAACCGAAGAGCGGGCCGTGATGGCGTTCAAAGAGTTCGCCGAGCGCGTCCAACTCGCCGTCGCGCACGGCGAGCATGAGTTCGTGATCGGAGGTCGGAGCGAGGGTGTCCACGGTGGCGACGAAGTCGTCTGCGGGTTGATTAGCCGCGAATGAACACGAATCGACAGGAATATCTGGAGCGGCGGTAAACACGGGAGGAGCTTTGAAGCGTCGGCATGGCGGAGGTTGCCGAGGGAAACACGGCGACGACGGATTGGTTACAGGAAATTTCACGCCGCGAGGATTGCCAGCGGGGGCGGTTGGTTTTGAGTGGGTTCATGAACCGCCGTGATTTCCTGGTAAATTCGTCGTTGTTGGTTTCCGCAGGCCTCGTCGCCCGCGCGCAGTCCGCCGCTCCCGCTCCCGCTTCCGCACCCGCCGCCGTCGCCCCGAAGGCACCGCCGGCGCCCACTGTGACCGAGTTCCGCCCGCTGCGACGCGGCGTGGGGCTGTTCACGGCGCGGGGCGGCACCATCGGTTACCTGGCCAACAAGGATGTGCTCGCGGCGGTGGACACGCAGTTTGCAGACACGGCGGCGCTGTTCCTCGCCGGGCTGCCGGGTCGTGGAGATCGTATGTTGGACGTCGTGGTCAACACGCATCACCACGGTGACCACACGGGCGGTAACGCCGTGCTCAAACCTTCGACCAAGACCATCGTCGCGCACGCGAATGTGCCGAAGCTACAGTTCGCCGCCGCCGAAAAGGCCAACACCCTCGCGAAGCAAGTCTATGCCGATACGACGTTCCCCGAGGTGTGGCGTCGCGAGCTCGGCGACGAGATCGTGACGGCGCAATATCACGGCGTCGCGCACACGAGCGGCGATGTGATCGTGACGTTCGAGAAGGCCAACGTCGTTCACATGGGCGATCTGTATTTTAACCGCATGTATCCCGTCGTGGATCGCAGCGCGGGCGCGAGTTTCCGCCACTGGATCACGGTGCTTGAGGAGGCCGCGAAAACCTATCCGGCCGACGCGATCTACATCTTCGGCCACGGCAGCACGAAGTTCGGCGTCACCGGCAAACGCGACGATCTCTTCGTTCTGCGCGACTATATCTCGGCACTGCTCGCGCACGTGGAAAAACAAATCGCGGCCGGCGAGCCGAAGGAGAAAATCGTGGCGTTGGACAATTTCCCGGGCTTCCCCGATTTCCATCTCCCGTTGCCCAATCGCCTCGGCGGTAATCTAGGTGCGGCCTACGACGAGCTGACGGAAAAGAAGGCCTGAGTTTTGATTGAAATTGGCCCTGGTCAGAACCGGGACATTGGTGCGACCGAACCGGGAAAATATCCCGGTTCGTTTTTTTGACTGGAGTCACGACGGAACCGCCGGGCAAAATGGACGGAGTCATTTCCGTCACCGCGCCCTCAATTCAACGTCGTTTTTATGCAACACGCTCACCTCGGACTCTTCGTTAATACCCCGTTCACCCGTGTCGTTTTAATTCTTGTGTGGCTGGCGGGTCTCACCGCCGCCGCCTCCGCCGCGGTCAAGCTCAGCAACCTCACGACCGCTTCCAATGGCGCGGCCACGGTCTCAGCGGCCAACTTCAAGGCCCAGCCGTTTCGGACTTCGGCCGTCGGGCCGTTTGAGATCACTTCGCTCACGCTGAAGATGACGACCGGCACCAACGGCGCCGGCCAGTTCACGGTCGGGATCTATGCCGGCGAATCGGCCCCTGCGATCCTCGTCCCGAATGGCCTCCTCATCGGCGAATCCAACCCCCTCGCCGCCGGCGAATATACTTACACCGCCTCGGGCCTGACGCTCGATCCCGACACGACCTACTGGATCGTGGCCAGTGTCACCGCCGGTGCCGGCTCCTACCGGTGGGCCATCGCGGCCACCGCGACCTATCAAGTCGCCGAGTGGGCGAAAGTGGAGCGCTTCGGCCAATCATTCAACCAGGGCTCCTCCTGGGGCGTGCAGCCCTCGACCTTCCCTTACTCCTTCGCAATTTCGAATTCCACGTCCGGCGCCCAGACCCTGAACGGCTCCGATGATTTCAACGACAACGATCTCGGCGCCATCGGCGTGACCAACCGCTGGCGCTTCAACAGTGTGATCCGTGGCACCGGGGTCACGGCGTTTACCAATCGCAACGGCTACCTCGATTTCACGTCCGGCGCGACCGGCGGCAACAACTCCCGCGCCCTGGGTTGGATCTCCCCGAGCTCAAGCGGCGGCGCCTACGGCTTCGACTGGGTGGCCACGGTGACTGTAAAGAATGCGGCGCTCGCCACCCAGGGTTTCTCCCTCGCGGGCATCGAAATCTACAAACTCTACGCCGCCAGCGCCGAGAACATCACCAACAACGCCTACTACGGGATCTATCTCTCGAATGCAGCTGGCAACGGCACGACCCGCGTCCAAGCCGAGTGGGGCGCATGGAATCCGGCGGCGCAGGACTTCACCCGCGCCACCTCGTTGGCCAATCTTCCCCCGAGCCAACGCTCCGCGCTGCTGCGCCTCAAATGGACCGCCGCCACCCGGATTCTGACGGTGAGCTACAGTGTCAACGGCGGGCAGAGCTTCACGACCGTGCGCACCTTTGCCGTTGCCGGGGCGGAACGCGGGCTCGGCGCACCCTTCTCTAACGGATTTGGCCTCCAGTTAGTCGGCGTATCCGACGGCACCACCGTGGCGGCCGGCGATATTACCTACGACGACATGACCGTCACCTCCACCGTCCCCCTCTCGATCCTCACGGATCCGGTCTCCCAGATGGTGACCGCCGGCCAGGCCGTGGCCTTTGGCGCCGACGTCGCCGGTTCCCGCCCGCTCACGTATCAATGGTTCCGTAACGATGTCGCGATCACCGGCGCCACCTCGCCTGCGCTCCGGCTGCCGAGCGTGACCGCCGCCGATGCCGGGGCCTACAAACTCGCCGCGACCAACAGCCTCGGCACCGTCACCACCGTCGCGGCGACGCTCACCGTGAACTCTCCGCTCACGATCACCGCGCAACCGCGCGACGTCTCCGCCGCCGAAGGCGCGAGCGCGAGCTTTAGCATCACGGCAACCGCGACCGGTGCGCTCTCCTATCAGTGGCGGCGCAACGGCGTGAACCTCGGCGGCGCCACCGCCGCCACGCTTACCGTCAATCCGATCACTGCCGCCTCGTTCGGCACCTACTCCGTGCTCGTGACCTCGCCCACCGGCAGCCTCGAAAGCACCAGCGCCCAGCTGCTTTCCACCGTGGCCGCCGCGACCGCGCCAGTGATCACCCAGCAGCCCCGCGGCGTCACGATCAACGCCGGCGGCGCACTCATCCTGAGCGTCGCAGCCACGGGCACACCGGCGCTCACCTACCAGTGGAGCGCCAACGGCGCGACCATCGCCGGCGCAACCGCCCCAACGCTCGTGCTCATCAACGCGCAGGCCGCCGACTCCGGCATCTATACCGTGACCGTGCGCACCTCGGCTGGCGCCGTGACGACCGACGCCGCCGTCGTCGCCGTGGGTGAAGGTTTCAGCCGCCAGCTCAACCTTTCCACGCGCGGCTTCGCCGGCACCGACGCCAACACGCTGATCCCCGGCTTCGTGATCTTGGGGAGTAATCCGAAGCGCCTCCTCATCCGTGCGGCCGGTCCCGCTTTGGCGGCGTTTGGTGTGACCGGCACGATTTCCGACCCGCAAATCGCGGTGGTTTCCAACGGCCTCCAAGTGCTGACCAACGACAACTGGAGTGCCGACACGACCAACGCCGCCGCCGTGCGCGCCGCCGCCGCCGCATCGGGCGCGTTTGCCTTTGCCGAGGGCAGCAAGGATGCCGCCGTCGTCGTCACGCTCCCGCCGGGCTCGGGCTCCATCCTTGTGACGGGCGTGGGCGGCGCGACCGGTGAAGCCATCGTGGAAGTTTACGATCAGGATGCGGCGGACGCCAGCCGCAGCCGCCTCGTCTATCTCGCCACGCGCGCCTTCGTGCCGGCGCCGACTGCGGGCAATCCCCTGATCACGGGTTTCGTGGTGCAGGGCCCCGTTGCGAAGGCGGTGCTGGTGCGCGCGACGGGCCCGGCGTTGGCGGCGTTCGGCGTCGCGGGCGCTCTCGCCCGCCCGGCGCTCACGCTCTTCGACAACTCCGGCGCGGCGATCGCCAGCAATACCGGCTGGGAATCCGCGGGCATTTCCCAAGCCATCATCGCTGCGGCGGAGAGCGTGGGGGCGTTCGCCCTCACGCGCGGTTCCGCCGACAGCGTCGTGCTGGCCGTGCTCCCGCCGGGCAACTATACCGCGCAGGCCGCCGGCGCCGATGGCACGGGCGGCGTGGCGCTAGTCGAGGTTTACGAGCTGCCGTGAGCCGCCCGTCGTGACCCGCTCATCGCGGGGGAGACGTGTCTTTCCAACGTCGTGCAGCGTTACCCCCGGCGGCGGAGATGATCGGCTAGCAGGCTGTCGGACTTAGAAATTTAAGGCATCCACCGTGCGATATTCGCGAAAATATTTTTCAAAAAGATCAAATATCGAGCTACAAACGCCTTGAACGGCCTAAGTCCGACAGGCTGCTAGTCGCCGATTTTGCCGCCGAGCCAGGCCCGGTGGTCCTGCGAACCCGCGCATTGGGGTCAACGCACTCCACCTGCCTACTCCAGCCCGGGCTTTTTGCCACCGCCGCTCTGTTCACTCGTCGTGCTCGTGGCGGTCGCCCGGCGTCGAAGCGGCTGCGGCGAGCTCGTCTTTAAACGGCAATCTTTCGCCGCTCGCCCAGCTCACGCAGCCGGTGCGGCCGTCGCGGCGGAGGAGCGGGGTGGCGATTTCAGAGTAGCCGCGGTGCGCGTAGGGATCACGGCCGGCGACGACGACCACGTCGCGGTAGTCGAGCTTTGCCATGCCGCCTTTCGCGCCGGGCGCGGGTGGTTGCCACGGGAGAAACGACTCGCAGCTCATGTAGTGGTGCACCCGCGCGCGGCGGTAGGTGCCCTCGGGCGCGCGGTTCGGTAGTGAGCGGTGCAGGAGGTAGCCGTTGAAAAACACGACGCTGCCCGCCTCGACTTCCACGGGAATCGCGTCGGCCTCGGTGTAGGGGAAATCGCGCGACTCCTCGGCGCAGTCGAAGCGACGGTCGCCGTGCCAGTGCTGGTCCCACAAAATACCGTGGCGGTGCGAGCCGGGGATGACCCAGAGGCCGCCGTTTTCGACGGTGGCGCGGTCGAGTGCGATCCAGCCGCCGGCGAGCGAGCGGTCGCGCGTGGGGATGTAGTCCTCGTCCTGGTGCCGGGCCTGGCCGGGTTTGCCGGAGGCTTTGATGAAGAGCATCGATTGCATGGCCTTCACGTTGGGGCCGATCACGCTGGTGAGGACCTTCAGGGTCGCGGGATTGGCGAGCGTGGTGCGGAATGCGGCGGAGATTTTATGTGGGAAATGGATGCAGAGAAACTGGCGGAGCACCTCGTCGTCCGTGAGCGTGGCGGGCAATGGCTCGGCGTCCTTGATCGCCCCGCGGTCGCCGCGGCAGATGGCGGTGGCCGCGGCCTTGAGCGTCGCGACTTCGGCGGGCGAAAACGCGCCCTCCATCACGAGGTAGCCGTTGGCCTCCCAGAAGGCACGCAGGGCGGCGGGCTCGGCATCGGGCGAGAAATAACCGGATGGGCGGGTGTCGGGAAACCCGCTGCGGCGGGTGCCTGCGAAGCCGCCGGTGGCGACTACAGAAGCTGTCCGGGCCGGCGTGAAATTGGGTTCGACGTTTGCGGGCGGCATGAGCGACAGCTATCTATTAGCACATGGCCTCCGCCTCAGACAGCCCGGGAAAGATCATAAAGCTGACCAAAAGACTCCGCTCTTCGGCGACGCCGCAGGTGTTTTTCGGTGATGTTATCTATGCGCCGGGCGGCACCTGCGGCCCGCGCGTGCAGATGGATTTCCAGATCGTCACGCTGCTGGAGGGCGAGGCCAATGTGACGATGGCGGAGCACACCCTCCATCTCGCGGCGGGTGAGATGGCGCTGTTCTGGCCGGGCCGGCGGGAGCTGTTTCGCTTCGCGACCGGGAGGAAGACGCACCACACGTGGTGTTCGCTGCGGCCGGAGTTCGTGCCGCCGGCCCTCGCGACGGCGTGCAGGCAGGCGCCCGCCAAGGTGCGGCTCACGCGGCGCTTTGAGCAAGTGATGGAACTCGGGCTCTCGCTGCCGCGCGCGGCGACGGAGCGCATGCCGGGGCTGATCGAGTCGCTCGGGCTGGCGGCGCTGCACGAGTATCTGTTTGCGGCGGCCGGCGCGGAGGTGACGACGGCCGAGCCGGATGCGCTGCGTCGCGCGATCGAGTGGATCGGGGCCGCCGGTCACGAGCGCACGGATCTGCCGACGCTCGCGCGCGAGGCGGGCGTATCTCCGGCGCAACTCGTGAAACTTTTCAAGCGCCACCTCGGCACCACGCCGCTGCGCCACGTGTGGACGGAGCGCACGCGGCGCGGGGTGCAACTCCTGCGCGAGACGGGGCTCTCGGTGGCGGAGGTGGCGGACCGCTGTGGTTTCCAGTCGCCGTTTCACTTCTCGCGTTGGGTGCGGTCGCTGCACGGTGCGCCGCCGCGGACCGTGCGCGCGCAGGCGTGGGCGGCGGCAAAATGACCGCGGAGGCGCCACCGAGTAACGTTCCCGTCACGCGGGGTCCGCGGTCTTGACGCGAAGTCGGAATCGCCGGCATACCCGGTTTTTTTCTAGCAGATGAAAACTCTCCTCGCTCTCGCGCTGATGGCCGCGCTCGCATCCTGCGCCCAGCCGGTCGCGCCCGATCCCGACGCCACCAACGCGCCCGTAAAGCCGCGCGTGGTCACTGCGGCGCTCGCGCACGACACCGATGATCCCGCGATCTGGATCAACCGCGCCGATCTCGCGAAGAGCCTCGTCATCGGCACCGACAAAGACACTGCCGGTGGCCTCTATGCCTTCGATCTCACGGGCAAAATCGTCGGCCAGACACCGACGCTCAAGCGGCCCAACAACGTCGATATCATCACCGGCGTGATACTCGGCGGACAGCCCACCGACATTGCCGTGACGACCGAGCGTGAGGAGCAACGCCTCCGCATCTTCCGCCTGCCCGACCTCGCACCGCTCGACAAAGGCGACCTCGTGGCCTTCGACGGCGACCGCACGCGCGGCCCCATGGGCGTCGCGCTCTACCGCCGCCCCGGCGACGGCGCGGTGTTCGCCATCGTCGGCGGCAAGAGCGGCCCGGCGGAGGGCTATCTGTGGCAATATCGCCTCGAAGACGACGGCACCGGCAAAGTGAAGATGACCAAGGTCCGCGCGTTCGGCGCCTACAGCGGAAAAAAGGAAATCGAGGCTATCGCCGTCGATGCCGAGCTCGGCTACGTTTACTACAGCGACGAGCAATACGGCGTGCATAAATACCGCGCCGATCCCGCCGCGCCCGATGCCGCGCAGGAACTCGCGCTCTTCGGCACCACCGGTTTCGCCAGCGATCTCGAAGGCATCTCGATCTATCCGCAGACCAAGGGCACGGGCTACGTGCTCGTCTCGAACCAACAGGCCGACACGTTTCGGATCTTCCCCCGCGGGGGCACGCCCGGAAAGCCGCACGACCACCCGTTGCTCGCGAGCGTGCGCCTGAGCACCCGCGAGAGCGACGGCAGCGACGTCACGGCGGAGGCGCTCCCGGGCTTTCCCGGCGGCCTCTTCGTCGCGATGAGCACCGACCGCACGTTCCAATTCTACGCGTGGGACGACATCGCGGCGGCGGCGAAGTTGAAGTGAGGGGCTGAGGTTTGAAGTAGGGCAGTGTCTCCGACCTGCCCTGTTTCTCCCGAAGTAACGTAAGCGTTCAACTCTGACAGGGGGACGCGGCGGGAGAGAACAGCTAAACTTGGCGAATGGAATCAGACAGCGACGGCGGGGATCGGAACGTTCGCGGTGGCGTTCGCGCTCGCAGTAGCGGCGGCGGCAGCGGCGAG
>JANXLP010000499.1 GCA_025355125.1 Opitutaceae bacterium
CGACTTCCCAGTGGCCGGTGTGATAGCCGAGGGCGACGGGCGTGCCGTCGGGTGCGCGGATGCCGCCCTGGGTGCTGAGAATGAGAAACTCTTTGCCGAGGAGTTTGCGCGGGTCCCAGCCCATGCCGGCGTTTTGGGTCATACCGAAGATATGGCCGCTGGTGGCGTTGCGCAGGAGCTGGGCGGTGAGGGGGAGCTTGCCGGCAGGGCCGGAGCCGGTGGTGCGCAGGGTGTAAATTGCGGGGTCGGGTGAATCGAGGAAAGCGGGATGGGGCATGGCGCGAGTGGTGCGAGCCGATCAGACAGGAGAGATGCACCCGGCTGCGAGCACATCCGGAGAGAGCTGCGGTTTGTCCCGGTCGGATGAGATCACGGTGACGACGGCGCGGGTTGCCAAGGCGTGCCGCCGCCGCGCTGCACGTGGCGGCGCAGGGCGGCCTGGAGCTCGCGGGCGATTTTTGGTTGGGCTGCGAAGAGATCGTGCTGTTCCTGCGGATCGTCCTTTAGGTTGTAGAGCTCGAGGCCAGCGTAGGGACTGTTTTGCAGCAGCTTCCAATCACCGCGGATGAGGGCCTCGTAGCTTTTGCCGCCATAGGCCGGACCGCCTTCGCGGCGGACGAAATATAATTCGCGTGGCTCGGTCGGCGGCGGAGCGCCGCGCAGGATGGGGACGAGACTCATGGCGTCGACGGACGGTGGCCGGGGCACGCCGGCGACTTCGAGGGCGGTCGCGAAAATATCGAAGGTCAGGCCGGCGTAGTCGCTGGTGGTGCCGGGGGCGACTTGGCCGGGCCAGCGGACGACGAAGGGAATGCGCAGGCCGCCGTCGTAGTGGCTTTGTTTGCCGTCGCGCCACGGGTCGTTGTTTTGTGCGTGAGGCAGGGAGCCGCCGTTGTCGGAGGTGAGGATGACGAGGGTGTTTTGGGCGAGGCCGAGTTCATGAAGCGTGGCGAGGACTTGGCCGACGCCGTCGTCGAAGTGCTCGATCAAGGCGACGGCGAGGGCGCGCTCCTCGGTGATGCCGGGGTGGCGTTGCGTCACTTTCGTCAACCACCCGGCGGGCGGCTGCATTGGGAAATGCGGGGCGTTGTAGGCGAGGTAGAGGAAGAAGGGCGCTTGTGCCGCCGCGCGCGCGCGCAGGTAGTCGCGCGCCCAGTCGGTGAAAATATCCGTGGCGTGGCCGGCGGGGTCGATGACCTCGCGGTCGCGGCGCATGTAGTTATGCCCCTGGCGAAGGTGGGTCGTGTAGCTGTCATCATGTCGTCGAGGAAGCCGTGGAAGAAATCGAAGCCGCGGTCGTTGGGCGTGTTGGGGGCGGCAAGGCCGAGGTTCCATTTGCCGATGAGGGCGGTGTGGTAGCCGGCGGTGTGGAGGTGGTTCGCGAGCGTGGGGACTTTGGGATCGAAGTAGCCCCACGTATTTTCGGGATCGGTGCGGATGAGTCCGGGCACGCCGACGCGATCCGCGTAGCAGCCGCTCAATAGGGCGGCGCGGGTGGGCGAGCAGACGGTGGCGTTGGCGCGCATCCGGGTGAAACGCATCCCTTCGGCCGCGAGCCGGTCAAGGTGGGGCGTGCGCACGTCGGTGCCGGGGCGGTAGGAGGAAACGTCGCCGATGCCGAGATCGTCGGCGAGGATGACGAGGATGTTGGGTGTCGCAGGTTTGGCGGCGGCGAGGCTGACGGTGAGAACGGCGGCGAAAAACGGAGCGAGGATTCGGATCATGGTGGGGTCGGAAGAGGGAGCGGGAGTGGAAACTGTTCGTCGGTGGCTGGGCGTTGGCCGCGGATGACTTGGCCGGCGAGACCGGTGAGGCGGAGATAGTGGTCGCTCGGCAATCCTTCGTAGGTGACGAATTTTACGTTTTCGCCGGGGCCGACGGGAGGGCGGTTCGTCACTTTGAAAATCGCCGTGCCCTCGTCCACCTCGTCGAACATGGCGACGTAGAGCATTTCGGCGCCGGCGCGTTTGGCGGCGGTGACCTGCGACCAGAAGAAACGGCCTTGCAGGCGCGGGATCGCATCGAGCGGGGTGCTTGGCTTCAGGTTGTGCCAACTGAAGCCGGGGAAGGCGACCGGGAGTAAATCAATGCCGCGTTCGCGGCACCACGCGAGATCGGGTTGCCAGACGGTGGAGGCGTGGATCGCGGCGGCCTCAGGGGTGCGGTAGCGGCCGGGCGTCCAGGGTGAGACGACATCGGCGAGGGCGACGAGTTCGAGCAGCGCGGGATCGGCGATCGAATCGCGGTCGAGCGTGCGCCACCCGCTGGGCACGCCGAGCATGATCGCGAGGCCGCCGCTGGTTTTATCCTCTTTGAGAAACGTGAGAATCTTGCGCCAATCATCGAGCGTCGGCCGGGATTTGCCTTCGTCCTGAAAACCGCAGCCCCAGAGTGCGAGGATGGGTTTCCCGTGGTGGCGCAAATAGGCGGGGTCGCTGGTTAGGCGCGTGTCGCGGAGGAGCTTTTTCCAGTCTTCAATCAACACATCGGCCTGGCCGGAGGCGAAGCCGCTGAGATCATACATGAGGGCGTAAACACGGCCGTGTTGGCGGGCGCCGGCGCGGACGTTTTCGAGGACCGCGTTGTTGGCGGCGAGGGAGGTGCCGCGCGAGAGCGAGCCGATGAAACGTTGGAGGAAGACGCCGTCGATGTCGTGTTTCCTCATCCAGGCGAAGTGGCGGACGACGGTGGGACGGAGATAGGAGCTGAAGACCTCTGCGCGCGTGCCGTCGGCGTGGACGAGGTCGGTGGGAAAACGCTCGGCGGCGGGGAATTCGGCGAGGTCGGGCCAGAGATCGATGCGCACATTGCCGGGAGCGGGCTTGGCGGCGCCGCGGGCCCAGTGGTTATAGCCGCGCTTGGCGCCGTCGCCCTCGGCGTTGAACCAGCCTTGGTAGCCGACCATGACTTTGCCGGTGAGGGTGGCGGGGCTGACGCGCGTCACGCTCGGCCCGGTGCAACCCGCGAAGAGCAGGATGAGCAACATCGCTCCCGCGAACGGACCGGAAGGAAAGCGTTTCATGATCGGAGTGAGGCGATGACCACGTGCGCCTTCGACCCAATTTTAGAACGAAACGTCGAACTGAGCGAGATGCCGATAGCTCCGGGCAGCAGGGGGGAAGTCGGGGCGGTTTTTAACGTAGCGGCGCGGCTTGCACGTATCCATCCTAACTGGAAGCAGGCTGAAAAATATCCAACCACGCGGCGGGTCGAAACTGGCGGAGGAGGAGGGATTTCAACGCGAACCAAAGTGGCGCTAATACTTGTTTTTCAGAGGGCAATCCCGCTGAAATCTTCAGCGAACGTGCCTGCCCGTGGCGCGAGATGTCGAAATGATCGAGGGGGAATTCCGGTTACCACCGAGGGAATTCGCGCCACTTCGGCCAGCGGTGCGTCATTGACGTATCGGCGATCGATATTCGCTGGCCTTGGACACACCATCGGGTTTTCCGGCGGCCTGGCGCATGTGGTTGGTTCGCAGGTTTGTGATTAACCACTGACGATGCGCCGAGCATCCTTGAGGAGGAGCACGAGGTGCATCGGGTAACCTGGTAGCGGCGCGAAATCGTAACGCTCATAAAAGGCTTTGGCCGCTTCGTCCTTGGCATGCACAAGCAGCGCGCGCACGCCGATGCCCTCGGCCGCGGTCAACACGCGGATAATCGCGTCCTTGAGTAGTCCGGCTCCAATTCCTTTGCCTTGCCAGGAACGGTCCACTGCGAGTCTCGCCAAGAGCACGACCGGAATCGGGTGGCGCGGCGCACCCTTTTGCAGGCGGGACGGTGCATCAGCGTAGAGGATCTGTGATGCAGCCAAACTATAATAGCCGACAACGATATGGCTGTCTGTGGTCGCGACGTAGGTCTTGGCGGTCCCGGATTGGTGGTTGCCAAGCGCGTGGCGGGACAAGAACTCGTCAAGTGGCAGAGCACCGCAATCGAATGCGGCAACCTGATGATGCGCTCCCAGCGGCTCAGGTCGATTGAGCGTTTTGGGCAAAGACATCGGGAGTCGTTAGAAGTTTGCGCAGACGGGGCAAGTCACGCGCTGGCGCGTCCAACCGTTTCGCAAATTCAGTCCATGGACCTTTCTTAAGTGCGAAAGTCTGCTGGCTGAGGAGGTCGGCTTGGGCCCGCTCGACGGCAGCACGCAGAATGTAGTCGGTCAGATTGGTCGCGCCTGAGAGTTCCGCTGCCAAGATCAGTAATGATTTGGTCTTGGGCGGAGTGCGCAGGTGAATTTGAGCAGTAGCGGTGGCCATGATTGGTGAACTTTATTGTCAACACAAGTGATACACACGAACAAGCGTGTCAATCCCAAGCGCCTCCGCATACGGCTGCAACGTATGGCCCATTTGGAAAACGCCAGAATCCTGGCTTTAATTTCTTGCACGGGAGTTCGCGTTATCCAACCACTCGCCTGCTGGGGCAGGAGTGCAACTGGCGGATTTGCGGTTCGTTAGAAAAATGGCGGAGGAGACGCGATTTCAACACGAACCAAAGTGGCGCTAATGAGTGTTTCAACGAGGTGCCAGCTGTTGAAAACGCCGTTAGCGAGCCCACCCGACAGGCACCTCTGACGTCCTCATCCGCACGAATCGGC
>JANXLP010000500.1 GCA_025355125.1 Opitutaceae bacterium
CGGCACCACAAACGCGAGCGGCGTCCCCTGGTAGGGCGCGTTATCCTTAACGCGCCGCTCCGATTCCACGCCCGCACCTACCGTCGGCCCCGCTTCCAGGAAAAACCACGCCCGCTCCATCGCCGTCGCCAGCGTCACCGCCAGCGCGTCGTCTTTGCCTGAGTGCGTCGTCTCACTGCCGTCGTCCGCCTCGAGTTTTTGCCCGCCCAGCACTTTCCCGAGATCCAGCGCCAGCCCCACCGTCGTTGGCCCCGCAATCTTCACCGCCGCGACGAAGCCCACCCGCATCAGCCGTGCATCGGTCGCCAGGTGATACGAAAAACCTCGTTCCGTCTTCTTCTCATCGGAAACCACGTCCGCTCCGCGCCAGCGCCCTTCGATCGCTGCAAACACGTAGCCCCCCGACCAACCCCAGTGCAGTCCGTTCACGATCGGATTGAGCGGATGCCCCGCCGCCCACTGCGCCGGATCGGTGTGGTTCACCGCCGCCGGCACGCCGAGCTGAAACTCCAGCCCCGCGTAGTCGCCCTCGGGCACGTTTTTCAACGTCACTGTCAGTCGCCCCGTCTCCGCGTCGATGAACCCATACTGCCCATCGAGCCGCACCGCGCCGCCGTCGGCCCGCGCCAGCGCGACACCCGATACCAGCGCGGCAAATCGCGTGACTCGCAGCACCCGCCCTTCCGCGCCCACCAACTCCGCCGACGGCACCGCCAAGGGCGCACCGCGCCACCGCAGTTGAAATCCCAGCGTCAGCTCCGCCGCCCCCAAACGGGCCCAGAGTAAAAAGAGAACGATGACACTCACTCGCATCAGCTCACGATGCAGCCCCGACGTTAAGCCGTTGTGTGAAGCGCCGCCGGGAATTGTTAAGGCCGTGTTAAGCGCTCAGCGGTTGCGCGTGGGAAATGATCCGTCCAAGACTCCGCCGCGATGAACGCCGACGCCCCCATCCCCGGCCAGACCCGGCTCCTGATGATCGACGACGACAAAAAACTGTGTCGGCTCGTCACTACCTACCTCGAGCCGCTCGGCTTCACCGTCACCGCCGTCCACACCGGGCCCGAAGGCGTCGAGCGCGCCACCGCCGCCGGCGCCGCTGCGCCCCATGTCGTCATCCTCGACGTGATGCTCCCCGGCCTCGACGGCTTCGAGGTGCTAAAACGCATCCGCCAAAAATCTGCCGTCCCCGTGCTCATGCTCACCGCCCGGGGTGACGAGATGGACCGCATCGTCGGCCTCGAAATCGGCGCCGACGATTATCTCCCGAAAACGTTTTCCACCCGCGAACTCCTCGCCCGCCTGCGCGCCGTCCTCCGCCGCAGCGCGCTCAACGCCGCTCCCGCCGCCGGCGCCACCGAACCTCCGCCCAAGGAACTCGTCGTCGGCGATCTCCGCATCAACCTCGACGCCCGCTCCGCCGTGCTCGGCGCCGAACCGCTCGTGCTCACGCCCGTGGAGTTCGACCTGCTCGCCAGCCTCGCGAAGGCCAAGGGCCGCATCAAATCCCGCGAGTCGCTCCTCGATGAGGCGCGCGACCGCAACTACGACGTGTTCGACCGCTCCATCGACGTCCATATCTCGTCGCTCCGCAAAAAACTCCACGACGACGCGAAGGAACCCCGTTTCATCCGCACCGTCCGCTCCGCTGGCTACATGATGGTGAACCCGGAGTGAGCCGCCGGTTAAGCTCAGCGCGCGAGGTGGGCCGTGCGCTCCGCGCGCGGCCGAGCGAGACGTCGCCCACCCGCCGCCCGGACCGCAGCTATCACCGACGCCGCGCGCGGAGCGCACGGCCCACCTTCATCATTGCGGCGAGTCCACGGTCGCAGAGAGCCCCACCGGCACGCCAACCACGGCAGCGGTGTCGTAGGCTGCGATCGCGCTCAACGTCACCCGAAACCACGCCGCCGGCATCGTCGCAGCATAGCGAGTCGCAGCCCCGTCACTCGTGACAGCCGCGGCCAACCGGGTCCAGGTCGCCTGGTCCGCCGAGGACTCCACCCGGTAGGTCGCGCCTTCGACCGAATTCTACGTGAGCGCCACGCCGGCATTGCTCGGAGACGCCTGCGCGCCATCGCGCCGGTTCCAGGTGACCACGGATTTGCCAGCGGCCTTAGCCGCGCCGGATTCATAGAGACGGGCGTAGCTCACCGAGGGCGTGACGAGCCAGGAGGCGAGACGAGGATCGGCGGAGGGCTCAGGAGCGACGACGCTCGTGAGCACCGAGACGGGCAGTGCCAAGGAAAGGAATCGTAGGCGGGTAATACCTACGTCCCTTGATAAACAAACTGTCATTGCGAGAAGCGTAGCGACGAAGCAATCCAGCTGGATTGTCACGGTGCGCTTCGCGCACCTCGCAATTCGAAACGTCTAGAGATTAAGGGACGTCGGTATAAAACAGGACATCGGCGTTTTCTTCGGGATTAAGGCACCACATAGAGCTCTACGAGCGCGGTGCCGGTGGTGTTGCCGACGCCACTCACGACGGCGGTGTAGGCTCCGGCGGGAAGCGTGGTGACGATCGCCGCGTCCTTGCTGCCGGCGGGCAACGTGAAGGCGCCGACGGCGGTCATGGTCGCGGTGTCGGCGGCGAGCCAGTTGTCGTTCGTCGCCAGCGCGGTCGCTCCGCTGTAGAGCGTGAGCGTGGGATCGGCGAGCGTGCCCGTGACGCCAAAATTCGCCAGCGTGGGGCCGACCGCGCGGATGAGAAGTTTCAACGAACCCGTGCCGCTCACCACAAACCCCGGGATCAACACCGCGTCGCCCGTGCCCACGTAGGCTCGCGTGGAGGCGTTCACGACGTTGAGCGTTGTCGAGCTCGCCGCGTCGTAAACTTCCAGCAACGCGATTCCACTGCCGCCATCGGTCGCGGTCACAGGCAACGAATAGCCGCCTGCGCCAAGGGTCGCGACGAGCGCGGCGTCCTTGCTGCCGGCGGTGAGCGCGAAGGCTCCGGCGGCGGCCATCGCCACGGCGTCGGCGGCGAACCAGTTGTCGTTGCTCGCGACCGTTGTCGCGCCACTCACAAGGCTGAGGCGCGGATCGGCGAGCACGCCGGTGACGGCAAACGCCGCAAGCGTCGGTCCGATGGCGCGGGCGAGCATCGCCTTCGTGCCCGTGCCCCCAAGGGAGAAGCCCGCGATGGGGGTGCCGGCGACGCCACCGAGCGCGGCGCGGGTGGCGATGTTGATGAGGCGCGCCGTGCCCGTGGTGCCGACTGCGACCGTCGCCGTGGCGGAGTTCCCCACGCCCGACAGCCCGCCCGCGCCCCGCGTGTCGTAGGTCGCAAGCGCGGTGAGCGTCACGCGATAGTTCGTGGCGACCGTGGGCGTCGAAAAACTCGTCGTGTCGCCGCCGCTACTCGTCACCGCGCTCGCGCCGGGGAGCGCGCTCCACGCCGTCGCATCGGCGGACGTCTCGATCTTGTAGGTCGCGCCTTCGACCGAGGACCACGTGATCGCAACCGTGCCTCCGGCATTGGCCGCCGTGACGCTGATCGCCGAGGCCTGGCCGGCGCGCACGTATTCCGTGACGGTTTCGTTGATCGCAGTGACGGAGCCGCCCGACGGATTTCCGTAATACCAACGGCCGACGAGATTCGGAAACTTCGGTGTGCCGTCGGCCTCGATGGTGAGGAAGTAAGCCCAAGTCCCGTTGGGGAACTCCGGGGTCACGCAGAAGCGGACATTGTAGTCGTTGAGATCGAAATCGGTGCCCTGCGTTTTACCGAGGTCGCCGAGGTAGTCGTAATCCTCGAGATAGTTACCGAGCGGATAAGCCGTGCCCACCGCCGGGCCGTAAACGTTGGCCGCCAGCGTGGCGCTGCGGCTCTGCGCCCGCGCCGCCCACGCCGGCAAGGTCGTGCGGCCGGTGGCCGCGAGGTTCGTCGTGCCATTGGCGCCATCGCGTTTCACGTAGCCGGGGATCATCCGGCGGAGACCGCTCGCGGGGTCCATCGGCGACGCGTATCCGTAGGGCCCATAAACAGGCAGCCCGTCGGCCAGCCAGGCGACGATCGGCGAGTGTTTTGTAACGGTGGCCGTGCTCTCGGTGTAGATTTTGGTCGTGGCGTTGAACTCGACGTGATCACCGAGCGCGAAACGCACCGCCGGGGCGTTGGCGTGGTAGTGGTGGCTGGTCATCGCTTGGTGCGCGAAGGCCGGGTCGAAGGTCACGCCCTCGTTGGCGTAGGCCTCGCGATTCCACACGCCGTCGCCGCGACCGCCACCGGTGGGTGAGCCGTCAGCGCCGGTGGCGTTGATGTAGGAGAAGGTGTCGCGGTTGTCGTAGGCGGCAACGCCGTCCACGAAGTAGCCGATGGCCCCGCCGCCGGTCAGCGTCTTCGTGGTCGGAATCGTGGGTTTACGCGGCAGGCGGACGAGGGTGGCGGTGTTGGCCGGGTAGCTGGGGAAATCCTGCGTGTGGGCGGCGTTGAGATACCATGGCCCCATCACGTGCGTGCCGAGGCCCGTGGTGCGCAGATAGACCCAGTCGGCCGAAGAGGAAACCTGGATGACTCCCGCGTAACTGGGGGTCGTCTGCGAGGTGGTGCCCCGCGTCCACGTCGTGACCGCCGTCCCGGCCAACCGGGCGGAGTCCGTCGGGTAGATGCGGGCGTAGCGGCGGGTGTTGGCGATTTGCCAGGATTCCAACTGCGGATCGGCGACAAGAGTCACCCCGGAGCCTAGGACTAAAGACAGGAGAAGGAATGCGCGTTTCATGGGAGGAGTTGTTTGTGCCTCCAGAAAAACACATCACGGTTAAGTGAACATGTGGGCGGATCGGGAGTTTTGTTAAGCCCACGTAAACGTTGCAGATTTTTCCGCCAGATTCGGCTATCCACGCAGACGCGATGAAGGCCTTCTTCCCACTTTCGCTCAAAGTCTCTCTCTGGCTGCTCGCCAACCTGCTGCTGCTCGCCGCCGTCGGCGGCGGCTTCTACGTGAGCCAGTTCGGTGCGGGCTGGAGCTCGCTCACGCATGGCGTGCTCGGTGACCAATTGCAGAGCATCGGGGATTCTATCGCGAGCGATCTTCAAGCGGAGCCCGCAGGGATGGGCCCCGCGATCATCGCCGCGCGCAGCCGTAAATACGGCGCAGATTTTCACCTGTTCACCAACGACGGGCAACCGGTTGCCGGCGAAACCGTCGAGCTGCCCAGGGTGGTCCGCGATCAACTCAATCGCGGCGCGGGCCGGGGCGGTCCCGGACCCGCAGCCGACCCGCCGCCTCGCGGCCGTCCGCCTCGCGGCGAAGCACCCCCGGGGGATCGTCCGCCCGCAGACGATGATCTCAGGAATCGGCCCCGCTCCAACGGTCTGCCACCGGCCGACCGCCGCTCGCAGCCCGGAGGAAAATTTGTCGTTCGCACCGCCAGCCCGGCCGCCACTTGGATCGGCCTGCGGGTGCCAATCAATGTGGGCTTCGGCCCGCCCACGCCCGGCACCGTCATCATTCGCACCGATTCGCTGTGGACCCTCGCCCGGCTGCTTCGTCTCGGCCCCGGACTCGCGGTCGGCGCCGGCGCGCTTTTGCTTTCCCTGCTCTTTTGGCTCCCGCTCGTTGGCGGCATCACCCGCGCCCTCAAACGCTTGAACCGCGCCACCGAGCGCATCGCCGAGGGCGAGTTCACCACCCGCGTCGAGCTCAGCCGCCGCGACGAAATCGGTCAACTCGGCCACTCCGTCAACCGCATGGCCGCCCGCCTCGACACGCTCGTCAACGGCCAAAAGCGTTTCCTCGGCGACGTCGCCCACGAGCTCGGCTCGCCCCTCGGCCGCCTGCAGGTCGCCACCGAAATCCTTGAATCCCGCGCCGACCCCGCGCTCCAAGCCCACGTCGCCGATGTGCGCGAGGAGGTCCAGCACATGGCCTCCCTCGTCAACGAACTCCTCGCCTTCACCAAGGCTGGCCTGCGCTCGCGCGACACCGCGCTCGCACCCGTCACTCTCACGCCGCTGGTGCAGCGCGTGCTCGCCCGCGAAGATCCGGCGCAGCGTGTGACCGGCGATCTCGCGGCCGACCTCACCGTGCTCGCCGACGCCGAACTCCTCGAGCGCGCCCTCGGCAACCTCGTCCGTAACGCCCTCCGTTACGCGCCCACCGGCGCGATCACGCTGGCCGCGCGCGAAGGCGAAGACCGGGTGTTCATCAGCATCACGGACGAAGGCCCGGGCGTTTCTCCCGATGCGCTCGCGCGGCTCGGCGAACCGTTTTACCGGCCCGACGCGGCCCGCACCAGCGAGGCCGGCGGCACCGGTCTCGGTCTCGCCATCGTGAAGGCCGGCATCGCGGCCTGCCGCGGCACCGTGATGTTCCGCAACCGCGCGCCGCGCGGCTTCCAGGCGGAGATCACGCTCGCGCGGGCCTAAGTTTTCGCTGCTGCGGACAGCAGTTTCTCCCTCGCCACGAGGTAGAGAAAACCCACCAGCGCCACGAACGGTAGGAGCGACAGCAGATCGGAGTTCGGCCCGTCGAAGAACGGGTTGCTCGCCTCCGCCCACTTCAGCAGCTTCGTATCGATGTCGCTGAGCACACCCGCGAGGAACGCGATCACGATACCCGCGATCGCCCCGCCCGCGATGTAACCCGAAGCGAGCAACACGCCGGGGCTCTTGTCCGTCTCGGCGATAAATTCCTCTTCCGCCATCCGCGCGTAGCCGGCCTTTTTCCGCATCGCGCGGTCCACGAGCCAGCGGATCAGGCCGCCGACAAAGAGCGGCGCGGAGGACGAGATCGGCAGATAAACGCCTACGGCAAACACCAGCGAAGGCACGCCGCACAACTCCAGCGTCACCGCGATCATCACGCCGAGCAGCACAAGCGCCCACGGCAGTTTCCGGTCGAGGATGCCCTTGATGATATAGGAAACGAGCGTGGCTTTCGGCGCGTCGAATTTCTGCACCTTGGAACCGTCGGGCCGCTCGTTGAACTGGCCGTTGATACCAGGATCGACCAACCACACCGCCTTGCCCGCGTCATCCACGAAGTAACGCCCGGCCGGACCGCCGACCGTGTCCGTCTTCTGCCACACGCGGTAGGTGCCCGCATCGTCGCGCGCCTGCGGGCCCTGGAGTTTCTCGCGCTTTTCCAATTGGGCCGCATCGGTGGTAAGCCCCGCCGGAGCGACTTTGGCGATGGGCACATAGACGGTCGCCGTGGTGTTGAGCGTCATCAAAATCGGCCCGAGACAAATCGCCGAGCCCAACGCGCCGAGGAGGATCGCGATTTGCATCAGGCGCGGCGTGGCGCCGAGGAGGAAGCCCGTTTTCAGGTCCTGCGAAGTCGTCCCGCCGTTCGACGAAGCGATACACACGATCGCGCCTACCGAGAGCGCCGTCACGTAGTAGGTGCCGCCCGTCCAGCCGACCAAAAGGAACACCAGGCACGTCAACAACAGCGTCGCCACCGTCATGCCAGAGATCGGATTCGAGGTGGAACCGACCTCGCCGGTGATGCGCGACGACACCGTCACGAAGAGAAACCCGAACGCCAAAATCATCAGCGCGCCGAGGAAGTTCATGTGCAGCGACGGTGCCAGCATGATGCCCGCGAGCAACAGCACACAGCCCACGCCGACGAACTTCATCGAGAGATCTTTGTCCGTCCGCAGCTCGCCGCCCGCCGCCACCGTGGCCCCGCTGCGCTTGAGCAGGCCCACGTCGTGCAACCCGCCTTTGACGCCCTGGATGATCGTCGGCATCGCGCGAAACAGACTGATGATGCCGCCCGCCGCCACCGCGCCCGCGCCGATGTAGAGCACATAGGCGCTACGGATCGCATGCGGCGACATTTCCGAAATCAACTGCGTGCCGGGCGCGAGCGGAGCACTGAGGTGATCGCCGAAAAACTTGATCAGCGGGATCAGCACGAGATACGCCAGCACCCCGCCCGCCATGGTGATCGAGGCCACACGTGGACCGATAATATAACCGACGCCGAGCAACTCGGGCGAAATCTCCATGCTCACCGAACCCGCCTTGAGCGGCGCGCCGAAAACTTTTTCCGGCACCTCTTTCCAGAGCTTGCCGGCGACCTGCACCGATTTGTAGATGAGCCCTAGCCCGAAGCCCGTAAAGATCACCTTCGCGCCCGGCGACTGCCCGAGCCCGGCCGCCTTCGCCGCCTTCATCTCCGCCTGAGCCGAGGGCGACGCGAGCGCGCGGTCTTCGGCGTTCGCGCCCGCCTTTAACACCGCCGCGCACGCCGTGCCCTCGGGATATTTCAAGATTCCGTGCTCTTTCACGATCAGCGCGCGGCGGAGCGGGATCATCATCAGAATACCCAGCAAACCGCCCAGCACCGCGACGAGCAGCACGCGCGTGAGTTCGAGATCGAAGCCGAGAATCAGAATCGCCGGCATCGTCACGCCCACGCCAAACGCGATGGACTCACCCGCCGACCCCGCCGTCTGTGTGATATTGTTCTCCAGAATCGTCGAGTCGCGCACGCCGAACTTCGACATCATGCGAAACAGCGCCAGCGAGATCACCGCGACCGGGATCGAGGCGCTCACCGTGATGCCGACCTTGAGCACGAGATAGAGCGACGAGGCGCCGAAGATCGTGCCGAGAATGACGCCGGTGATCACCGCCCGGGCCGTGAACTCTCGCATGACCACGGAGGGGAGGATGAACGGTTCGTGAAACTTCGGGCCGGAGGGTGTTGCCATTGGGTAATTTTTGTTGAGCCGACGATGCGCCCGCGCTCTCGGCTCGCGAGCCGTTATTTGCGCCGGATTTTACGAGTATGCACTGGCCTCCCGGCTGCGCGGCAGGCTACGTTTACCGACCTCACTTTCATGAAGCCTTCCACGCACATCGAGAACCCTGATGTCATTCTGATCGGCAGCGGCATCATGTCCGCTAACCTCGCCGCGCTCCTCAAGCGCCTCGATCCTTCGCTCAAGATCCAGCTCTACGAAGTCACCGAAGAACTCGCACAGGAAAGCTCCCACGGCTGGAACAACGCCGGCACCGGTCACGCCGGCATCTGCGAGCTCAGCTATACGCCCAACCGCGAGCCCGACGGCACCGTCAATGTCAGCAACGCCATCAAGATCTTCGAGCAATTCGAGCGCTCCAAACAGTTTTGGAGCTATGCCGTCGCCGAGGGCATGATCGACCGCCCCAAGGAGTTCATCAACCCCGTCCCCCACCTCAGCTTCGTCCACGGCCAGTCTCAGGTGGATTACCTGAAGGCCCGCCACGCCGGCCTCGCCGCGCACCATTTCTTTCGCGAGATGGAATACTCCACCGACCGCGCCACCATCGGCCGCTGGGCCCCGCTCCTCACCGAGGGCCGCGCCGACGGCCCGGTTGCCGCTACGAAAATGGACCGCGGCACCGATGTGAATTTCGGCAATATTTCGCGCAAGCTCCTCGGCTGGCTCGCAGCGCAGCCCGGCTGCGGCATCGCCGGCAACCACCGCGTCACCGATCTCCAAAAGACCGCCGATGGCTGGGACGTGAGCATCAAAGACCTCGCCACCGGCAACGTCCGCCACAACCGCGCGAAGTTCGTCTTCGTCGGCGCCGGCGGCGGCAGCCTGCACCTCCTCCAAAAATCCGGCATCGCCGAGAGCAAGGGCCTCGGCGGCTTCCCCATCGGCGGCCAGTGGCTCGTCTGCGAGAATCCCGCCATCGTCGAAAGACACCGCGCCAAGGTTTACGGCCAGGCCCTCGACGCCGCGCCCACGATGGCCGTGCCCCACCTCGACACCCGCATGTTGGACGGCAAGAAGACGCTCCTCTTCGGCCCCTTCGCCGCGTGGACCACCAAGTTTCTCCACCGTAAAGGCAGCGTCCTCGATCTGCCCGGCTCCGTGAAGCCGCACAATCTCGCCACCCTCCTCAAGATCGGCGCGAGCAATCTCGGTCTCGTCAAATACCTCGTGCAACAGGGCACGCAGAGCATGGCCAACCGCATGGCTGTCCTCCACATTTTCTACCCCGCCGCCAAGGCCTCCGACTGGAAACTCATCGACGCCGGCATCCGCGTGCAAGCTATCAAGAAAACCGACGGCGAAGCCGGCATCGTCCACTACGGCACCGAGGTCATCACGAATCCCGAACGCACCATCTCCGCGCTGCTCGGCGCGTCACCCGGCGCCTCCGTCTCCGTCCACATCGTGCTCGAAGTGATCAAGCAGTGCTTCCCGCAACTCCTCGCCACCGCGGAAGGCAAGGCCCGTATGAAGGCAATGATCCCCACCTACGACGTGGACATCAAACTTCCCGAAAACGCCGCCTTCTTCAAAACCCACAGCGACAAGGCCGAAAAAATCCTCGGACTCGCATGATGGTTAGTAGCGAGTAGAGGGTAGCGAGGAGCGAGCATTCCAGACTCATCTCCTCCCGAGTCTCCGATTTCCCTCCCTACCCCCTACCCGCTACCCGCTACTCACTACCCGCTACTTCTTCCAATCCATGCCCACAATCTACACCGCCGCCGTCGATTTCGGCGCCATCAGTGGCCGCGTCATTCTCGGCGCCTGGTCCAAGAACAAACTCACGCTCAACGAAGTTCACCGCTTCCCGAACACGTTCCGCACACTCGCCGGCCACGACTACTGGGACCTCGGCACCCTCTGGCACGAAGCGCAGACCGGTCTACGCAAAGCCGTCGCCGCCCTCCCCCGCGCCGCCAAGCTCTCTTCCGTCGGCGTCGATGTCTGGGGCGTAGATTTCGCGCTCGTCAACGACACCGGTCGCCTCGTGTTTCCCGTCCACGCCTACCGTGACGCCCGCTCTCAGCCCGGCCTCAAGCGCCTCGCCAACACCCGCGCCGCCCTCGAGCGCATCTACGCCGCCACCGGTATCCCCAACGTCTTCTACAACTCCTCGCTGCACCTCGAGGAAACCGTCGCCAACAACCCCGCCATCACCGACCTCGCGACGCGCTGCCTCTTCCTGCCCGACTATTTTAATTTCCTCCTCTCGGGCCGCATGGAAAACGAACTCTCCATCGCCAGCACGACACAGCTCCTCGATGTCCACTCGACTGACTGGTCGCCCGCCGCGCTGAAATATTTCCGGCTGCCACCACAGTGGTTCTCCAAGCCGATCCTCGCCGGCACGCGTCTCGGCAAGGTGAAAAACTTTCCCGAGCTCGAGGGCGTGCAAGTCATCGCCGTCCCCGGCCACGACACCGCCGCCGCCTACGACGCGATGCCCGCCTCGCCCGACGGCACCGATCTCTTCCTCAGCTCCGGCACGTGGTCGCTCGTCGGCTTTGAAAGCGACCAGCCCGTCCTCGGCGCCGACGCCCTCGCCGCGCGCATCTCCAACGAACGCATCGGCGACGGCCGTTACCGTCCACTGACGAACGTCATCGGCCTCTGGCTCCTCGAAGGCACAATGAAGGACTTCGCCTCGCGCCCGTCCAACGAAAAGGGATGGGCCGCCCTCATCACCGCCGCCGAGAAACTCCCCGCGCCGACCGCGCTCCTCGACGTCGTCGATCCTGCGTTCACCAACCCCACGTCGATGAAGGCCGCCATCGACGCGCAATTGAAGAAGCGGAAACTCCCCGCGCCAAAGAATCTCGCCGCCTACACCCGCCTCATCTGCGACTCCCTTGGCCGCGGCCACGCCGACGCGATGCGCGCCTTTGAAAAAATGGCCGGCAAGAAATTCAAACGCATCCTCATCGTCGGCGGCGGCTCGAAAAACCGTCTCCTCTGCCAGGCCACTGCCAACGCGGCGAAGATTCCCGTCGTCTCCTTCGCCCTCGAAGGCACCGCCGTCGGCAACATCGCAAGCCAACTCATCGCGCTCAAAGCCGTCAAAGATCTACCCACCTTCCGCCGCCTGCTCGGCGCGAATCTCGAGCAGACCGTTTACGCGCCGCGCGCTTGAAAACGGCTTAGGCATCTTGCCCGTGTTTGCCCCTTTCGGCAGACCGGACGTCAGTAGCCCAGCACCCGTAGTCCTGGAACCCGCGAGAACGCCGCGTCGCGGGTCACCAACGGCAGGTCGTGCCGCAACGCGAGCCCAGCGATCCACAGATCGTTCTCACCCAGTTCAAACGGTAGCTTCGCCTGCAACCGCCCCGCGAAAATGGCATCCTCGCGCCCAAGCGCCATCGGTCGATAACCCCGGAAAAACCGGCGCATGGCGGGACCGCTCACACCACCCACGGCGAATTCACCGAGGGTCACCGTGGCCACGCATTTCGCATGACCACGGCAGCCCGTAAGAAACAGTGCCGCCGGTCCGGATTGGCGGGCGCAGATCTCGTGTTCGAGATCGATGAAGAATGTCGTGTCAAACAGCACGGGCGGGGCGCCGCGAACGTGGCTGATTTTTTTGCCGCGCCTTCAGGCGTTCTCGGCCCGCTTCAGAAAGAAGCCCCTTGTCGCCAAAAGCAGAGAACAGCTCGTCGATATGCTCGGAAGGATCGTAGCTCGCCTCGAAATGAGCGGCGAACACCCGGCGCACAACATCGCCGTAGGATTCACGCGGACCTTTTTCGCGCTTGAGCAGCTTGAACGCAGCTTCATCGACACTGACTGTCTTAAGTTTCATCGCGCCCCCACCAAGCACACGAAAAACACACGAGGTCAACTCCGTGCCCCTGATTTAGACGGCGTCCTAAAAGGTCTGTCTTATGTAGGGCGTCCGGCTTGCGGACGCCTTCTTGCGAGGGCCATTACCCGTGCGGCGTCCGCGAGCCGGACGCCCTACCTGGCTTTCTAGACACCTTCTTTGAGTGGCTTTGAGGGCGACATGCATCTGGAAAGCGGGTTCGGTGAGCCGAGAAACAAAAAGCCCCGACGTTTCCGTCGGGGCTTTTTGCTGAAACGAGCTTCCCCTCACTCAGCGCAGGAACGCTTCGTGCAAGCCGCCGTCCACCGTGACGATCTGGCCGGTGGTCTTGCTGAGACGCTGCGACACCAGGAGGAAATACGCCTCGGCTTGGTCGGCGGGCGTGATCGGCGCCTTCGTGAGTGTGCGGTCGGCGTAGAACTGCGCCAGCTTCGTCACGAGCGAATCGGTCGCCTCGTCGTCGGTGTAGGGAATATTGTATTTCGCGAGCGAGCCGATCACGCGGTCGCGGGGGAACATCGCCGAGCCCTGCACCACCGTCGCGGGCGCGACGCCGTTCACGCGCACGAGCGGCGCGAGTTCCATCGCAAGCTCACGCACGAGATGGTTGGCGGCGGCCTTCGAACAATCGTAGGCGAGCGAGCCCTTCTTCGCGACGGCCGCATTGGCCGAAGTCGTGAGGACGAGCTGGCCCTTGAGGCCCTGCTCTTTCCAAGTCTTGAGCGCCTCATCGCCGACGATGTAGCTGCCGGTGACATTCACGCCGAAGGTGAACGCCCACTTGTCGTCGGGAATGTGACCGGAGGTATCGCTCGGCCAGAACACGCCCGCGGTCACGCAGATCGAGTCGAAGCCGCCGAAAGCGAGCGCGACGTCGTCGAGCATCGCGCGTACGCTGGCGCGGTCGGTGATATTCGCCGCTAGACCGAGCGCCGGGCCGCAGGAGGAAAGACCCGTGCCGGCGACGCCGATGCCGAGGCCGTATTTGTCGGTGATTTCTTTGGCGGTCGCCTGCGCGCTCTCGACCTTCATATCGACGCACACGATGTGTGCGCCTTCTTTCACGAGACGGTGCGCGGTCTCCTTGCCGATGCCGGAACCGGCGCCGACCACGATGATGACCTGACGCGCGAGTTCTTTCTCGGCGGGCATACGCTTCAACTTCGCCTCTTCGAGGAGCCAATACTCGATGTCGAAGGCTTCCTGCTGCGGTAGGGAAATGTAAGTGTCGATGGCCTCGGCACCGCGCATAACTTCGACGGCGCAGTTGTAGAATTCGGCGGTCACGCGGCTCTCGGATTTGTCTTTGCCCCACGCGATCATACCGACGCCGGGGATGAGCACCACGGTCGGGTTCGGGTCGCGCATCGCGGGCGAGTTGGCGTGTTTGCACTTCGCGTAGTAAGCAGCGTAGTCAGCGCGGTAAGCTTCGAGACCGGCGGCGAGCTTCTTCTTCAACGTCGCGGCGTCTTCGGACTGCGGACTCCAGTCCACATAGAGCGGCTTGATTTTGGTGCGGAGGAAATGGTCAGGGCAGCTCGTGCCGAGTTCGGCGAGGCGGGCGGCGTCCTTCGAGTTCACAAAGCGCAGGATCTTTTCGTCGTCCTGCACCGTGCCGATCAAGCGCTTGGCTTTGGAAACCTGGCCGCGGAACCACGGGAGAATCGCGGCGAACGTCGCACGACGCTGCTCCGGCGTGAGCGTGGCGTATTTCGCACCACCGAAGGCCGTGGCGTCACCGCCCTTGGCCACATACTTCGTCTCGATGAACGCGGAGGCCTTCTCGATGCAATCGAGCGTGTAGGTGTAGCAGGCCTTCTCATCGTCGTCCCACGAGATGAAGCCGTGCTGGCCCATCATGATGGACTTCACCTTTGGGCTCTTCTGCACGATGGCCTGCATCGCGAGGCCGAGTTCGAAGCCAGGGCGCATCCACGGCACGTAGGCCATCTCGCCGCCGAAGATTTCCTGCGTGAGTTTTTCGCAGTTCTTCGAGGCCGCAATCGAGATGATCGCGTTCGGGTGCATGTGATCGACGAACTTCGACGGAATGAAGCTGTGGAGCGGCGTGTCGATCGAGGAGGCGCGCGGGTTCAGGTTGAACGTCGCGTGGCTGGCCATGCCGACCATCTCGTCTTCGGCGGCGGACTTCAGGCCCTTGTCGGCGCGGCCGAGATAGAGCTGCTGCATGCCGAGCAGTTTTTCCTGATAGAGGGAGGAGAAATTCTCGCGCGTGCTCGTGCGCAAATCGCCGCCGGAGCCTTTGACCCAGAGCACCTCCGTGGCCGCGCCCGTGAGCGGGTCTTTCTCCGTGATCTTCGAGGACGTGTTACCGCCACCGGTGTTGGTGATGCGCTGGTCGCCGCCCAAAATATTGGAGCGATAGGCCAGGCGGCCGACGGGATCGAGGGCGGCGGCTTTGGCGTCGTCCCAAGCGTAGTTCACGAATGTGTAGGATTTCATGGAGGTTTTTTTGTGGAGAAAAAATTTGGAGTTAACGCAGACCGAGCATTTTCTCGCGGTAAAGTTCATCGGGCCGGCCGGCGATGCGCGCAGCGACCGCGGCAGACAGGAAACGCGGCGAGCCGAGCGCCACCGCGCCCGCGTAAATCTCCGCCGCCTTCACCGCCATCAACGTCGCCGCCATGACCGCCTCGGGCGTGCCGCCGAGCGCGATGAGTCCGTGGTTTTCGAGGAGAATCACGCGCGGCGCACGGCCGAGCCGCTTCACATAGGCCAGCACCGCGCGGCGAATCGCCTGCGCGAGTTTCAGGCCCGGATCAACGTAAGGCACGAGGACGAACTCGACGCCGCAGCATACGATCTCGTCGGGGCAAAGCCGCCGCGTCGCAAAAGCGCGCGCATGCTTCGTGCAGAGAATTTTGTTCACCGCCACCGGATGGGTGTGACCAACGAAATTCACGCCCGGCAAGGTGAGCAGCCACGCATGAAACATCGCTTCGACCGAAGGTTTCTTCGCCGCCGGATCAACGCGCGCCGCGAGCAACCGCTCATCGACCGCCGTATCGGCGAGACCCTTGGTATCGAGCAGCGAAACCAACGGATCGAAGCGACACGCCGTCACACCCGCCGGCGCCAGCGTCGCAAGATTGGAGCCGCTGGCCTTCACGATAAACGCATCGGCGGAAATGCGCGCCGAGGTGTTACCCTCGCCGAGAATCGCCAGCTTCCGATCCTCACGCCCGAGCTGATGCGAAAGCTCCAACAGACGCGCGACCATGTCTGGCGAGGAGGCTTTGGCGGTGGGGACTGACATCAAGAGGGCTAGCCAAATGGGAGATATTGGCAGATTCCACCAAAATCTATCACGCCCACCAAATCTGCCGTCAGAGATTCTTTTCTGAAAGCAGAGCCTGCAGGGATTTCACCGTTCCTACGTCCACCGCGTAGTCGCCTGACTTTTCACAACCGGAGAATCTTAAACCGCGAGGCCCCAAAATCGTAAGATCGAACGACTGAGCATCATGACGAGAGAATCGGTAGGATTTTTCATAGGGCACAATAACCATCAGCGTTATTCCCGTAAACTCTGGTTCGTATATCCCTTTGGCTAAAACGTCAGCGACCCTCGTGAGCCACGCTTGGCTAGTATATTTCCTGGCGTTATGCGAGTCATCGACTGGCTCTTGGATAACCGTCACTTCATCCGACGCCCGAACGATGCCAGCGAAGTAGCCTGCTAATTCCCTCCGGTTCGTTTCGGCGGCTTCTGCCGCAATGCGGTGCTTCTCCTCGAACCGATACTTCGCAGCCACCCAGCCGCAGCCGCCCGCTACCACCACCGTCACCAGTAAAATCTTTAGCGTATTCCTCATAGCCAAACCACGGACGATCTCGCGATTTATTAGATCGCGACCGACGCGCGACTAGGCGGCGTGAGCGCTCAAAGCACCACGTTGTCGATGACCCGGACCTCGTCGATCCAAGTAGAGATCGCGAGCATGCTCTTGCCCGGCACGACATCGCGCATCGTCTCCATCGTGAGCGCATCGACGATCGCGACGTAGATCACCCGCGCGCGACGGTGTTGTCCGATGATGTGCGTCGCTTCCGCGATCAATCGGTCGGGACTGCGCACCCCCGTGTCCGCCATTTCTTTGGCGCGCTTGAGTGCCTTGCTGAGCGCGAGTGCTTCCTGGCGCTGGCTCGTGGTAAACTCGCGATTGCGCACGCCCGACGCGAGGCCGTCGGCTTCACGCACGGTCGGCACCACGATCACCTCGATGCCAAAACTAAGTTCATCAATCATCCGGCGCACGACCGCTGCGCGCTGGGCCGTCTTTTGGCCAAAATAGACAAAATTAGGCCGCACGATGTTGAATAGCTTGGCCATCACCGTCGTCACGCCGCGGAAATGCCCAGGACGCGACGCGCCACACAGCGGCTTGCTCGTGCCTTCCTCGCTCACGAACGACGCGTGCCCGCGCGGGAACATCACTTCCAACGGCGGCGCGAACACAAACTGCGCGCCGCTCGCCTCGCACAGCGCCAGATCGGCCTCGGGGCTGCGCGGGTAGCGCTCGAGCAGTTCGTTGGGTCCAAACTGGAGCGGGTTCAGAAAAATCGAGACGACCACCACGTCCGCCTTGGCCACCGCGGCGAGAATCATCGCCTCCTGGCCCGCGTGCAGTGCGCCCATCGTGGGCACGAGCGCCACGGTCTTACCACTCGCGCGCAATTCCGCAGCCACTGCGATCATCTCCGCCACTGATTCTATTTTCTTCATGGGTATAGTTGGCCGCAGATTCGCAACGCGGGCTTGAACAAACTCCGCCCGCCGCGTTTGTTCAAGTTTTTCGCCCGACTCCGGCCAATTTAACCTACCTTTACCGCCATGATCCGCATCAACGAAAACTACACCAAGCTCAAGGCCTCCTACCTTTTCGCCGACATCGCCAAGCGTGTCAGCGCCTACGTCGCGGCTAACCCCCAAAAGCCGGTCATCCGCCTCGGCATCGGCGACGTCACCGAGCCGCTCCCAGCTGTCTGCACCGCCGCGCTCCACGCCGCGACCGACGAGATGGCCGTCCGCGCCACTTTCAAGGGCTACGGTCCCGAGCAGGGCTACGCGTTCCTCCGCGAAGCCGTCGCCCTAAACGACTACGCCGCCCACGGGTGCGCCATCGAAGCCGATGAGATTTTCGTCTCCGACGGCTCGAAGTGCGATTGCGGCAACATCCAGGAAATCTTCGCCACCGAGGGCCTGAAGCTCGCGATCCCCGATCCCGTTTACCCCGTTTACATCGACACCAATGTCATGGCCGGCCGCACCGGCGCCAACGTCGATGGCCGCTACACGGGCATCACCTACCTCGATTGCACGCCCGCCAACGGCTACGTCCCCGCGATTCCCTCGAACGCGACCGACCTCATCTATCTCTGCTTCCCCAACAACCCCACCGGCGCCGTCGCCACGCGCGAACAACTCACCGCCTGGGTCGCCTACGCCAAGGCCAACAACGCCATCATCCTCTTCGACTCCGCCTACGAGGCCTACATCCGCGACCCCGCCATCCCGCACTCCATCTACGAAATCCCCGGCGCGCGTGATGTCGCCATCGAGTTCCGCAGCTTCTCCAAGACCGCCGGATTCACCGGCACCCGCTGCGCCTATACCGTTATCCCAAAGTCTCTGCTCGCCTACGACCTCGCCGGCAAAACCCACTCCGTCCACGCCCTCTGGAATCGCCGCCACACGACCAAGTTCAACGGCGTCGCCTACCCCATCCAAAAAGCCGCCGCCGCGATCTACACGCCCGAAGGCCAAGCCCAAGTCCGCGCGATGACCGACTTCTACCTCGCCAACGCCGCGCTCATCCGCACCGCCGTGAACAACCTCGGCCTCAGCTGCGTCGGCGGCGACAACGCCCCCTACATCTGGATCAACACCGGCCGCGACTCTTGGGAATTCTTCGATCTTCTCCTCAACAACGCCCAAGTCGTCTGCACGCCCGGCGCCGGCTTCGGCAAGTGCGGCGAAGGGCACGTGCGCATCAGCGCCTTCAACTCCCGCGAAAACGTCGAGACCGCCCTCAAGCGCATCGCCGCCGCCCTCAAGTAATCAAAACTAGGACGGCGCTTCAGCCCGTCCTCTTCAGCCGATCGGCCTCAAATGGCCGGTCGGCTTTTTTCTGCCCGCGTTTCCGCCTACGCCTCCGTCCCTGCATCCGCGTCCGTCTCCGCCGAAGCCCCCACCGGATCGAGCCGCGTGCGGTCATGCACCCAAAAGCGCGTCACCACTAAAAAATCCACGCGCAGATCGTAGCCCCATTCGGTATCGGTCAACTCGATTTTCGAGGGCGGTCCCGGCGTCGCCCGACGTTGGTCGGAAAGAGCCCGCCACGCTTGCAAGGCCTGCAAACGCGCCGCCATGAACGCAGACTCCACCGACGCGAATATGCCATGGTCGTCCACCTTCTGCGTCGGCCGGCCGGCCTCGTCCGTCTTCAAAGTGAAACGAAGCACCGAAAATTCCTCCGCCGGTGAATTTTTCATATTCATAAAATTGTTAAAAGCTGGCCCGGTGCCAAGCCCCGCCTTGCACCGTGCGTAATATTCTCTTCGCCCGCGCCCTTAGAGGGCGTCTTAAAAGGTAGGGTTGCCTGCGGCGGATC
>JANXLP010000531.1 GCA_025355125.1 Opitutaceae bacterium
GATCGGGTCGCCGCTCGCGCGAAACGGGATGCCGGCATACATCGTCGGCAGGAAGCCGCAGCCCCAGTTGCTCGCGCCGCCACTCGTGCCTTTCGCGCTGCTGAGCACGACGTAGCCGGGGAGGTTCTCCGCCTGACTGCCGAGGCCGTAGAGCGTCCACGATCCGAGACTGGGCCGGCCGAACTGCTGCGAACCGGTGTTCATCATGATCTGCGCGGGCGCATGGTTGACGGCGTCCGTCTGCATCGAGCGGATCACGCAGAGATCATCCGCGAGCGCGCCGGTGTGCGGGAGCAGTTCGGAAAACTCGGTGCCGGATTTTCCGTAGCGCTGGAATTTAAACTTGGTGCCGAGCAGCGCGGAGTTCGGGTTGATGAACGCCGAGCGGTAATCCTTCAACAGGTCGGCGGGCGGCAACTGGCCGTCGCGTTTCGTGAGCTCGGGTTTGTAATCGAAGAGATCAAGGTGGCTCGGCGCGCCGGCGTGGAAAAGGTAGATCACGCGCTTCGCTTTGGCGGCCTGCGGTGGGAGCTTCGGCGTGAAGGGGTTCTTCGCGGTCGCGGCCTTTGCGTCCCGCTGCATGAGCTGGGCGAGCGCGATGCCGCCGAGGCCGACGCCGCAGTCGCGGAGGAACCAGCGGCGGGAGAGATGGCGCGCGGAGGCGCGGTGGAGGTCGGGGGCGAAGTTCATGGGCTCAGCTTTTCGTGAGGGTTTCGTCGAGATTGAGGAGCACGCGGGCGGCGATCGTCCACGCGGCGACATCGACCGGCGTGATGCCGGCGGGAAGTTCGGGCAGCTTGGCGGCGTCGCCAAACGCGAGTTCGCGCGCCGAGATCCAGCCTTCGGCGACGCGCGCGCGGGGCGTCTTCATGACGGCGACGAGCTCGGCGATTTCATCGGGCCGTGCGGCGCGCGCCGTGCAGAGGCGGAAGCCGTAGGCCGCACGGGTCGCTTCGGTGGCGCCGCCCTCGCGGAGGATGCGGAGCGCGAGCGCCTGCGAAGCCTCGACGAAGACGATCTCGTTGAGCGAGGCGAGCGCGGCCAGAGGCGTATTGGAACGCGGGCGCGCGGCGCAGGCGCTGTCGCCGTTGGGCGCGTCGAAACTTGCGAGCACCGGATCGGGCATCGAGCGGCGGCGGAAAACGTAGAGTGAGCGGCGGTAGCGCTCGGCATCGGTGGCGGTTTTCCAGAAATCCACCGGAATGAAACTGGAGGCGAAGAGACTCTCGGGCACCGGAGGGAAGATGCTCGGGCCGCCGACTTTTTCCGTGAGCAGCCCGGAGGTGCGCAGCGCGATGTCGCGGATCACCTCGGCGTCGGCGCGGAAACGCGGGCCGCGCGCGAGCAGGCGGTTCTTCGGATCGCGCTCCTGCAACTCGGGCGTGATCGCCGACGACTGCCGATACGTTGCCGACGAAACGAGGGTGCGGATGAGCTGCTTCTGGCTCCAACCCCGGTCCATGAATTCGACCGCGAGCCAGTCAAATACCTCCGGCTGCGCGGGCGCACCGGCCCGCACGCCGAAATCTTCGGAGGTCTCGACAAGACCCGCGCCAAACAGCGCCTGCCACACGCGGTTGACGGCGACGCGCGCCGCCGTGGGCGAACGGCGATCCACGAGCCAGTGCGCGAAGGCGAGCCGGTCGGGCTCCTTCGCCAGTTCGGCGCGCGGCGCGTGCAGAAAGGCCGGCGTGCCCGGCGTGACGCGGGTCCTGGGTTTGTCCCAGGCACCGCGGTCGAGCATGAAAGTGCCGCGCGTATCGTCGGCGATGCGCTCGCCGAGGGTGAGCACGGTGGAGTCTTCCGCCGGATACTGCGCCCAGAGTTTTTCGATGGCCGCGTTGGTCTCGGCATAGCTGGCGACGCTCGCGCGCCACGCGGCAAAGAGCGCCGCTTGCTGCTCCGGCGTGCGCGTGGCCGCGGGCACGGCGAGGGCGAAGCGCGCGGCCGTGGGAATCTTCGACGCGGTCGCATCCGGCGCCGCGGTAAGCGCCACGCGAAAACGCCCGAGGAGCTGCGTGTCGCGGCCGTGGCTGTCTTTGCCGCTGTGTTTGAAACGCAAGGTCACCCGCAGCTTTTCGCCCACCGCGAGCGTGAGCGGTTCTTTGAAATGCACGACGACTTCGCTCGGGGCGTTGCGCCGGCCGATACCGCGGTCCGGGCTCCACGCGGTTTCCAGTTTCCCGTCCACGAGGTAGGCGGAGGGACCGACCATGCGCTTGTCGTCGTCGCCTTTGCGGAAGGGTTTTTCGATGGCGTGCGCCGGTGATTCGAAGTCGGCGGAAGCCCCCGCGAGGGCGAGTTTTCGCACGCCGACCTCGGCGGTTTTCTCGTTAGCCGGCTTAACGTAGTTGGAGGGGAGGACTTCAACGTCGAGTTCCGAGACGGCAAAGAGCCCGTCGATACTGCGGCCCGGACCGCCGAAAATCAGGTCACCATGGTTCAGCGCCTCGAGCCGCAGCGCGGTGACGCCCGCCGCGAGCTTCGGCGCGGTGGTGAACGACAGGTCGCCGTCGCTCGCGCGAAACCCGAGCGTGATCACCGAGCCGTCGGGCAGGACGTCGGGGTGGGCGAGGCCGCCGCTCCACACGGGCTCGACCGGCGTCAGCGTCTCCCACGGCGTCGCGGCCACGGCGGCCGCCTGCGCCGCGGACCATGCGGCGAAGAACTTCGTCCAATCGGGCTGCGCGGCCTTGAACTTGGCTTCCTCGGCGGCGAGTTCGCGATGGAGGCGGTCGATAGTCGCCAGTTTCTCCGGACCGTAGATGCGTGTGGTGGCGTCGTAGGTGTTGTTAATCGCGGCGAAGACCCGGAAGTAATCCTCGTGCGTGATCGGGTCGAATTTGTGCGTGTGGCACTGCGCGCACTGGAGCGTGACGCCGACCACGCCTTTGCCGATGGCGTCCATGCGGTCGAACATGCCCTCCATGCGATACTGCTCGGGGATGATTGCGCCTTCCTCAGAAATCATCGAGTTGCGCAGGAAGCCGGTGGCCACACGTAGGTCTTGTGCGCGTTGGGGGTCGCGCTCGGCCGGCGCGAGGAGATCGCCGGCGATTTGATCGACGATGAACTGGTCGTAAGGCTGATCGGCATTGAGCGATTTGATCACCCAATCACGCCACGCCCACTGCTGGCGCGGGAGGTCTTTTTCGTAGCCGTCGCTGTCGGCGTAGCGCGCGGCGTCGAGCCAGTGCCGCGCCCATTTCTCGCCGTAGCGTGGCGACGAGAGGAGTTTGTCCACGAGGGCCGCGTAGGCTTTTTCACGATCCTTGCCGTAGGCGGCGAGAAACTCGTCCAGCTCGAGCGGCGAGGGCGGTAGGCCAACGAGATCGAGCCACAGCCGGCGCGCGAGCGTCTCGGGCGCGGCTTCCGGCGAAGCCTTTAACCCCGCCGCCATGCGCCGCGCCGCGACGAAGGCATCGATGGGATTTTTTTCCTTCGAACCGGCCGGCAGCGCGGGCCGAGCTGGTGGAATAAACGCCCAATGCGCCTCATACACCGCGCCCTCGGCGATCCACTGGCGGAGTAGCGCGATCTGCGGCGGGGTGAGCGGCGTTTTCTTGGACTCCGCCGTCGGCATCAAATCTTCCGAGTCATGCGCCGACGTGATGCGGAGCAGCAATTCACTCTCATCAGGCTTGCCCGGCACGATCGCCGGCAGCCCGGACTTACCACCCGTCAGCGCGATCATGCGATCATCCAGGCGCAGCCCTCCTTTACGCGCCGCCGAGTCCTGGCCGTGGCAGGTGAAACAGTTGTCAGAAAGGATCGGGCGCACATCGCGGTTGAACTCAACGTGCGGAGCGAGCTTCGAGATCTGCGCAGCGAGCGGCAGTGAGAGCGCGGCGAAACCGAGGAGGGCGTGGCGAATCATTTGAGGAGTTTGCGGAGTCGGGAAAGGGAGCTCAGGCCGATTTTTCATGCGCAGCGTTGCGCATGAAAACCAGAGGTAAAATCCATCCGCGAAAACCGCTTCGTCAACTCGCAAGCCGCCGAACATTCACGGCTGCGCCGCGCCCGGCTTAGACCGTCGTCGGACCCGTGAGCGTAAATGCCACGCGCCCCGATTCATCGAGCGCGGCGGTCAAACTCCAACTCATCGCCTCGGCGAAACTCCGCGCCAGCGCCAAACCCAGCCCCGTGTGCTGCCCGCCACTGCGCGCCTCCTCCTTGCGCCAGAAACGATCGAAGAGTCGCATCGCATCCTCCGGCGTGAGGGTGTCCGCCGGGTTGCTCATCACCACCTTCACGCGCCCCGCCGCCGCTGAAAGCTCCACGGTGATGGTGTGCCGCGTCGGCGTGTAATCCACGGCGTTGTCGAAGAGGTTCGCCAGGATGGAGCGCAACAACACCGGGTCCGCCAGCGCCTGCGTCACCGGCATCTGCGTGAACTCGACCCGCACGTCGCGCTGCGCCGCGCGCGTGACGAAGGGTTGGCCGACCGCGAAGACGAAGGCGGCGAGTTCGATGCTTTCCGGGCGGCTGGAGAGTTTGCCCTGTTCCCCGCGCGCCAGCGCCAGCATCTGCGTGACGAGCGCCTCCATCTGCGTGGAGATGGCGAGGGTTTCGCGATCCATCGCCGGGTCGCGCGCCTCCGGCCACTTCAGCGCGTTCTCCACGAGGCTGCGCAGCTCCGCCAGCGGCGTGCGCAACTCGTGCGCGAGGTCGGCACTGAAGCGGCGCTCGCGCGCAAATGATTCCTCGAGCCGCGCGAGCAGCGCGTTCAGCCGGCCGGCGATGGGTTGCAACTCGGGCGGCAGTTCGTCCACCGGGAACCGCGTCGCGAGCGAGCCTGCGTCGATGCGCGCCGCCTGCTCGCCGAGCGTCGCCAGCGGCGCGAGCCCACGCGCCAGCACTCGCGGCACGACCCAGAGCGTCGCGCCCGCCAGCAACACCGCCGAGCCTGCGGCGAGTGCGAGCAGCAGCCCGAGCGTTTCATCGAGGTCTTCGCGATCGGTCGCCACCGCGAGGATGAGGTCCTCCGCCGTTTCTCCCCTGGGCGCACGTGGCCTGAAAACGTAGCCGATCATCCGGCCCGGACGCCCGTTGGGCAGTTTGCAGAGCATGTATTTCGGCTTTTCGAAGTTACCAAATTCCTGCCGCAGATCGGCCTTCCCGAGCGACTCCGAGCGCGCCACCGTCGTGCCGTCGCGCCGCCAGACTTGGAAAAAATCCCGCGGTTTGTCGTCATCGAAGTCGTGCAAAAAGCGGTCTGTGAACTGCACCTGCACGCCCGTGGGCGTGACCACAGTGACCGTGCTGATCGCGAGCGCCTTCGTACGCAGCGCGAGGTCGAACTGGTGCAGCACCGCATAGCCCGCCGCCACCAGCAGCGCCGCGAGGCCGAACGCCAGCAGGGCCAGCGTGGTGCGCAACAATCTCCGCGTAAGCTGGCGGCGGATCGAGTTCACGATGCCGCCGCCCCGGCAGACGCTTCCCCCAACACATAACCGAGCCCCCGCCGCGTGTGAATCAGCGGCGCGCCGTTGGCGGCGCCGATTTTCTTGCGGACCGCGCAGATCGCGGAATCCACGACGTTACTCATCGGATCGACCTGCCCGTCATAGATGTGCGCCTCGATGTCGGCGCGGGACACGACTTGGTCGCGACGACGCGCGAGATATTCGAGCAACAGATATTCACGGCTGGTGAGTTCCACCGGCTGCCCGGCGCGGCGCACGCTGTGCGCGAGCGTATCGACCTCCAAGTCCGCCACCGTGAGCAGCGCGGTCTTGGTGCCATAGGCGCGGCGACAGAGCGCCTGCACGCGCGCGAGGAGTTCTTCGAGTGCGAAGGGTTTGACCAGATAATCATCGGCCCCGGCCTGCAGGCCGGTCACGCGGTCGCTCACGGTGTCGCGCGCGGTGAGGAGCAACACATGCGTATCGCGGCCCTGCGCACGCAGACGGCGCAACACCTCGAGTCCGTCGATTTTCGGCAGCATCAAATCCAGGATCACGAGATCGTAGTCGTTGGATTCCGCGAGCCACAGGCCCTCCTCGCCATCACTGGCGGTGTCCACGGCATAGCCGGAGTGGCGCAACGCCGTCGCCACGCTGAGCTGAAGCCGGACCGAGTCTTCGACGAGAAGGAGACGCATGGCGAAGCGGGCGTTACGGGTTGATCAGCCCTTGTCGATGCCGAGGACCTTGCCGTTGCCGGCGTCGATCTCGACCTCGGTCACGCCTTTGTCGGCGCCGACGATTTCAAACGAGTAGAGCAGGTTGCCGTCCTCGATCTCGAGCTCGGCCTTGATCACGGCGCCGGGCGCAGCCTTGAGGGCGGCGGCGAGCGCGGTCTCGAAGGAGATTTTCGCCATGGCCGGGAGCTCTTTGGCTTTGTGTTCGCCGGTCGGGCGGATGGAGCCGACGGCCATCGGAGTCTCGTCTTTTTTCTCGGCGGCAAAGGTGCAGACCGAGCTGCCGATGAGGGCGACCGCGAGGAGGAGGCTGAGTGAGGTCTTCATGGTTCGTATCCTGTCTTTTGTTTTTGGTTTCTGGCTCGGCCGAGGGATTCGGCCAAAGTTAATCGGCGGGCGGCTCAATATTTCCACTGAAAGCCCAGCGCGTAGTCGGGGCCGGGGTTCTCATATTCCTTCAGCCGCGTGCGGTCGCCGGCGTAGGCGATCTCGGGCCGGTTGAAAGGGTTGGACACGGCGAGCGTGAGCCGCGCCGTCTTGCTGAGTTTCCACGCCGCGCTGAGTTCGAGATCGATGCCCCCGCGCTTGTAAATATCGCGTTGCGGCCCGATGGCGTCCTCGAGCAACGCGCTGCGAAACCGCGACGAGATCTCGAGCGAGAACCGGCCGCGCTCGTAGCCCTGCGTGAGACTGATCTGGTCGTTAGCCTGCCCGGGCAGCGGCAATTTCTCGCCGGGGCGCGAAGGGATTTCCGCCGTGCTGTGCAACCGCGTGTAGGTGAGCGCCGAGGAGACTTCCCCCGCGCTCCCGGGCAGCGTCCAAGAGCTGCTCTTCCAACTCAGCTCCAGTCCTGCGACGCTCGCCGCGCCGCCGTTGATGCGGCGTGAGTCCAGAAACTGGCCGAGGTTGCCAATGGTGATGAGCGACTGTGTTTCCACGATGAAATGCTCGATCTTCTTATAAAATACCGCCGCCGAAAACACCCCGACGCGTTCGTGGAAGGAATCCAGCGAGAGGTCGAAGTTCGTCGCCTCATAGGGTTTCAGCGCCGGATTGCCCGACTGCGAACGGTGGTCGATGAAGTTGATCTGCCGGCGCGGGGCGAGTTCACCATAGGAAGGCCGCGCGAGCGCGCGTGTCGCCGCCGCCCGCAGCACCAGCGTTGGTCGCACGTCGTAGCGAAGATGCAGTCCTGGCAGCACGGTCGTGTAGCTGCCGTTCGCTTTCGCCGGGGTGATCGCCTGCAGCGCACCCGTGGCATCGAAGCGGAGCTGGTTCCCCTCGCTCGCCACGCGCGTGCCCTCGACGCGCACGCCGCCCAGCAGCGTCCAGTGATCGCGGCGCATGGTGCCCATGCCATAAACCGCCCACACGGTTTCGGTGGACGTGTAGTCGCCCGTCGCACGGGCGATGCGCGAGTCGAGGGAGTTGAGTTGGAAAAATTGCGGCTGCGTCGCGAGCAAGTCCGCCACCGCGCCACTGTTCGGAATGGGACCATAACGGTAGTCGCCCACGTCCGTCGTCACGAGCGCGGTGCGGACCAGCCCCGTCATGTTCAACGGCGATCCGGATGAGTCGTAGATGCTGCGCTCCGCATCGACCGTGCGATGGCGCTGCTGGATCTTCGCGCCGAATTTCAACGAGGACGAGGTCGCTGAGGATTCGTCGATGGGCAGCTTCAAATTGAAGCGCGCCGAGCCTTCGCGATCACGGCTGTCGTTGGTCGTGAACGTGAGGTTGTTGAACTGGTAACGCGCCGGGTCGGTGAGATTCGTGGCGGAACTGGCCGGCGAAATCTCATCGGCAAACGTGAACCGCGGCAGCAACGGATCGGCGCGCAGGTCGTAGCCCGAGCGGTAGGTGTGATCACTGCGAAACACCGCGTCCGTCGTGCGCGGCTCGTGCTCGCGCGTCAGGACGAGGCCGGCGCTGCCGTCGATCTCGGCGCGACCAACGGTAGTTTTTGCAATGAGTGCGACTGTCCCGGCATCGCGCACCGCATGCTGCGTCTGCTCGCGCCGGTCGAGATGCACGCCGGAAAACGTGCCGTGATCGGGCGTGAGCTCGACCGGCGTGCCCTCGGCGACGTCGAACCGCTCGCGCTGCCGCGTGCGGGTGCTGTCGTCGTGGTTGAAACTGGAGCGCAGGCTGAGGCGAAGATTGCCGAAGTGCGCATCGGCGTTGAACACCGTGCCTCCCCGCTGGCGGTGGTCGCGCGTGACCTCGTTGCGCGCGAGCGTGTAGGCGGGGACCGCCACACCCGCAAACGGCGCCGGGCCCGGCGAGACGAAGGTCGGCCAGTCCGCGTCGGTCTCGAGATTTTCCCGCAGGCGATACTGATCGTCGAGGTTCACGGTCGCGAGCAGACCGCCGTTATTTTTCTCTGAGAACCACGCCACCGGCCGCGCGTAAGTGAGGCTGTTGCGCGTGCCGGGGCGATTTTCGAGGGGATTAAACGTGAGCTGATGCCGGCCTTGGAAATACGCGGCTTTCAAATCGGCAACCCCCGTAGTCGTCACGTTGATCGCACCGCCGATCGCGTCGGCGTCCATGTCGGGCGTAAGCGCCTTCGTGACTTCGAGCGACTTCACCATCTCGGGCGGAATACTATCGAGCGGGTTGCGCCCGCCGCCCTGCCGCTGGCCGTCCACGGTCACCCGCACGAAACGCGAGTCGAGGCCGCGCACCGAGAGATGGGTCGAGCCATCGGCACCGCGCGTCACGGTGACGCCGGGGGTGTTTTTCAAGAGATCGCTCGCGCTCTGGGCGTTGGGATTTTGCAGCGCCTTGCCCGCGATCACCTCGGTGAGCGAATCGCTGCCGGTCTTGTCTGCAAAGGTCGCGGCCGCTTCGCCGGTTTTGTCAGCCACCACGACTTTTTCGAGTGTGACGATCTCCTTGGGCGCAGCCGGGGAGGTTTCCGCCGTCTGCGCAACGATCACGCAGCTGCCGGTGACCGCGATAACACTCACTCTTAAAACGGCGAAAAAGGATAACATGGTAAAGATGAGCAGCCACTCTGCCACAACGAGCGTTACGCCCTGATTACGCCGTCTCGCGCTCTGCGATCTTTCCCGCACGAAAAGCTCGCGCCGTCCAGCGCCGCCAGCCACCACTACCGCCGGTCTTAGCCCCTCCCCCAGCCCGTGAAAGCCCTCCTGCTCACCGCCCCCTCGCACCTCGAATTCACCGACTTCGCCGCGCCCGTGCCCGCCGACGACGAGGTCCTCCTCCGCATCCACGCCTGTGGCATCTGCGGCAGCGACATCCACGGCTGGGACGGCTCCACCGGCCGTCGCCGCCCGCCCCTCATCATGGGCCACGAAGCCGCCGGTGAGATCGTCGCCGTCGGCCCGCGCGTCGAGCGCTGGCGCGCCGGTGACCGCGTCACTTTCGACTCCACCATCTCCTGCGGCGCCTGCCCCTATTGCGCGACGGGCGAGGTCAACCTCTGCGACCACCGCCGCGTTGTCGGCGTCGCCCCCGCCGAATACCGCCAACACGGCGCCTTCGCCGAATTCCTCACCCTGCCCGCGCGCATCCTCTACGCGTTGCCCGACGGCCTCACCTACGAGCAGGCCGCGATGGTCGAGCCCGTCTCCATCGCCATCCACGCCGTGCAACGCGTGAAGCTCGCACCCGACTCCACCGCCGTCGTCATCGGCGCCGGCATGATCGGTCTCTTCGTCATCCAGGCGCTCAAGTGGGCCGGCGCCACCCGCATCATCGCCGTTGATCTCGCCGACAACCGCCTCGCCCTCGCCCGCGAACTCGGCGCCACCGACACGCTCCGCTCCGATCTCTGCGACGTCCCCGCCGAGGTCGCCAAGCTCACCGGCGGTCGTGGGGCGGATGTCGCCCTAGAGGTCGTCGGTATCTCCGCCACGCTCAACCTCGCCATCGCCTCCGTCCGCCGCGGCGGTCATGTCGTCCTCGTCGGCAACCTCGCGCCGAAAGCCGAGTTCCCGCTTCAAGCGGTGGTCACCCGCGAGCTCACGCTTCACGGCACCTGCGGCTCCGCCGGCGAATACCCGCTCTGCCTCGACCTCATCGCGCGCGGCGTGATCCGCGTCGAGCCCATGATCAGCGCCGTCGCCCCGCTCGCCGAAGGTGCCGCGTGGTTTGAAAAACTCTCCGCCAAAGACGGCGCGAAATTCATGAAGGTCATCCTCGCACCATGAGCGGAAAAATGAAGTTGAGAGCTGAGAGTTGAGCGCGCGATTTTCAGAGCGTGGATCGGGTGTGGGAGTGAGCTTGCTCGCGACGTTCGAGGCGGAGTCGCGAGCAAGCTCGCTCCCACCGGTTTCGAATGCATTTTCCCCGCTTTGTTCTCAACTCTCAGCTCTCAACTCACAACTTTCCTCTCTCACCCCATGAACCTCCCCGCCACCTTCGATCTCACCGGGAAGACCGCTCTCGTCACCGGCGCCAGCCGCGGCCTGGGTCGTCACTTCGCCATTGAA
>JANXLP010000578.1 GCA_025355125.1 Opitutaceae bacterium
ACGCCCGCGATGGTCGAGACCGTCATGGTGGATGCCTACGGCACCCGCACCCCGCTCAAACAGTGCGCCGCCATCAGCACCCCCGACGCCCGCCTCATCCAAGTCCAGCCCTGGGACACCAGCCTCATCAAAGACATCGTCAAGGGCATCCAGGAAGCCAACCTCGGCTTCAACCCCATCCCCGACGGCAAAGTCATCCGCATTCCGCTCCCCGATATGAGCAAGGAACGCCGCGTTGAGTTCGTCAAAAACGCGCACCGCCTCGCCGAGGAAGGCCGCGTCCACGTCCGCAACGCCCGGCGCGACATCATGGAGACGGTCAAGAAGGCAAAGCTCCCCGAAGACGAAGCCAAACGTCTCGAAAAAGACATCCAGACCGCGACCGACGCCGCCATCAAGAGCATCGCCGATCACCTCGCTCACAAGGAGAAGGATCTGCTCACCGTCTGAGCCTTGTCGTAGGGCGGCGTCTCCGACCCGCCCTCCCCCGCCCGCGCCGCACCCAGGCTGATCGCAACTCCGAGCCTCCGTGCTCTTCGTGCCTCCTCCGTGTCCTCCGTGACAAAAATCTCCCCCACGCCCGCCGTCCCCAAACGCGTCGTCGTCAAACTCGGCACCGGCGTCCTCACTTCCGGTATAGGACAGCTCGACACCGCACGCATTGCCGACCTCGCCGCGCAGCTCGCCGCCCTCCGCGCCGCCGGCACCGAAGTGATTGTCGTGTCGTCCGGCGCCGTCGGCCTCGGCATGGGCGCACTCGCGCTCACGAAGAAGCCGAAAGACGTTTCGAAGAAACAAGCCTGCGCCGCCATCGGCCAGTCGCGCCTCATGCAGGTGTGGCAAACCGCCTTCGCGCCCCACGCGCTCACGGTCGCCCAAGTGCTCCTCACGCACGACGACCTCCGGGTCCGCACGCGTTATCTCGGCGTCCGTGAAACGCTCCGCCAGATCATCGGCTACGGCGCCATCCCGATCATCAACGAAAACGACACCGTGAGCGCCGCCGAGATCAAGTTCGGCGACAACGACACGCTCTCCGCCCTCGTCGCCAGCCTCGTCGAAGCCGAGCACCTCATCATCCTCTCCACCGCCCCCGGCCTGATCGACATGAAGGGCACCGGCGAGATCGTCCCCGTCGTCCAAAAGATCACCCCCGCTATCGAGGCCATGGCCGGCGGCACGACCAGTGAGACCGCCACCGGCGGCATGATTTCCAAAATCACCGCCGCCAAGCTCGCCACCCGCGCCGGCTGCGGCGTGTTCATCGCCAGCGGCTCCGAGCCCGCCATCGTCGCCCGCCTGCTCGGCGGCACCGGCCCCGGCACGTTCTTCGTTCCCAGCGGCCTGCCGCTCGACGCCAAGAAACACTGGCTCGCCTACTTCCAGCGCCCCTCCGGCACCGTCTTCGTCAACGCCGCCGCCGTCCCCATCCTCCGCGACCGCGGCAGCAGCCTCCTCGCCGTCGGCGTCACCCACGGCCGGGGCGAGTTCGCCACCGGCGACATCGTCAATATCGCCGGCCCAGACGGCACCGTCCTCGCCCGCGGCAAAACCAATTTCTCGAGCGAAGAGCTCCCCGCCCTCGCCGGCCTCAAGGCCGAAGCCCTCCGCGCCCTCCACCCCGGGCGCAAGCGCCTCGAGGTCGTTCATCGCAACGACCTCGTCCTCCTCTAAAGTGGCAGGGGCGTCTTGCCCCTGTCCGTCTCTGCGCAGCCGCGCTTTATTAGACGTCCCCCGAGTTTCCGCTTTCCTTCCGAAAAGTCCTGTGTCTTTTAAACGGACACCTGTCCCAGTTCAGCTTCCTCGCGCTCTACCCCACCCCATGAAACCCTTCGCCCTCTTCGTTGCTTCGCTGCTCGTTCTGTCGTCCAGCCTCACCCACGCCGCCACTCCGGTCACCGCGAATGCACCTGCCGTCACTTGGGCCACCGCCGACGAAATCCTCGCGCGCATCAAAGCCCCCACCTTTCCCGCCAAAGATTTCCCGATCACCGACTACGGCGCCATCGCTGGCACGCAGGACTCCACCGCCGCCATCGCCAAGGCCATCGCCGTCTGCCACGCCGCCGGCGGCGGTCGCGTGGTCGTTCCCGCCGGCGCATTCAGCACCGGCGCCATCCACCTGAAGAGCAACGTCAACCTCCACGTCTCCGCGGGGGCCACCCTTCACTTTAATCCCGACCCGACGCTCTACCCCGTCGTCTTCACGCGCTGGGAAGGGGTCGAGTGCATGAACTACTCGCCCCTCATCTACGCCTTCGAGCAGGAAAACATCGCCGTCACCGGCAGCGGCACCCTCGACGGTGGCGCGACCAAAGACACGTGGTGGGCCTGGAACATCAAGCGCGGCACCGAACCCTCCAAGCAACGTGTCGACCGCGATGCACTCAACGAGATGGGGGACAAAGACGTCCCCGTTGCCCAGCGCGTCTTCGGCCCCGGCCACTTTCTCCGCCCCAATTTCATCCAGCCCTACCGCTGCAAAAACGTCCTCATCGAGGGCGTCACCATCAACCGCTCCCCCATGTGGGAAGTCCACCCCGTCCTCTCCACCAACGTCACCGTCCGCGGCCTCACCATCGTCTCCCACGGCTCCAACAACGACGGCTGCAATCCCGAATCCTGCCGCGATGTCCTCATCGAAAATTGCGTCTTCGACACCGGCGACGACTGCATCGCCATCAAGTCCGGCCGCAACCACGACGGCCGTCGCGTCGACGTTCCCTCCGAAAACATCATCGTCCGCAACTGCACCATGAAGGACGGCCACGGCGGCGTCGTCATCGGCAGCGAGATCGCCGGCGGCTGCCGCAACGTCTTCGTCGAAAATTGCGTCATGGACAGCCCCAACCTCGACCGCGCCCTCCGCTTCAAAAGCAACGCCGTCCGCGGCGGCGTCATCGAAAACATCTTCATGCGCAACGTGCAGATCGGCCGCGTCTCCGAAGCCGTGCTCACCGTCGATTTCCTCTACGAAGAGGGCGCCAAGGGCACCTTCATGCCCACCGTCCGCCACGTCGTCATGGAAAACATCACCAGCAAATCAAGCCCTCGCGTCTTCTACGTCGTCGGCTTCAAGGGCGCCGTCATCGACGATATCCGCATCGCGAATTCCACCTTCTCCGGCGTCACCGCGACCGACGTCATGCACCATGCCGGCCGCGTCGTCCTGGAAAACGTCACCGTGGAGCCCGCCAAGGTCCCGCGCAGCCTGAACTCCAACGCCGCGCCCACTCCGACTCCAGCGCCCGCGCACTAAGCCCAGGCGCGTCACTGCCGCACCACCGCCCCCCCCCGCCCTCCTCGGCGCGGAGACCTGCATTTCTCCTTTGCGCCGACGCGTCATTGCGTGAGCTTTTAGCCCACGCATGGATTTCGAACTCGACGCACCTTCCGGCCCACCCGGCTTTCCACCCATCGACTTCCGGGCCTCGTTGAACGACGAACAGTTCGCCGCCGTCACCGCCGAGCCCGGCCCGCTCCTCATCCTCGCCGGCGCCGGCTCCGGTAAGACCCGCACCCTCACCTACCGCGTCGCCTACCTCCTCGCCAAGGGCGTGAAGCCCTGGGAAATCCTCCTCCTCACGTTCACCAACAAGGCCGCGAAAGAGATGCTCCACCGCGTGCAGGACCTCACCGGCGTCGAGCCTTCGCGCTTTTGGGGCGGCACGTTCCACTCCATCGGCAACCGCGCCCTTCGCATCTACGGCGACGCCATCGGCCTCCCGAAAAACTTCACCATCCTCGACGCCGACGAATCCGAATCGCTCCTCAAGCAGGTCGTCGAGTCCGAGAACAAACTCTTCTTCAAGGACAAGACCAACCCCAAGCCAGGCCCGCTTTTCAACGTCCTCTCCCTCGCGCGCAACACCCAGAAATCCGTCATCGAGACCGTCGAGCGCCAGTTCCAGCAATACAGCGAGATCAAGATGATGCTCCCGCCCTTCGCCACCGCCTACGCGAAGAAGAAACGCGAGCAGGGCGTCGTGGACTACGACGACCTCCTCGAACTCTGGCTCGAGCTCCTTCAGAAATCGCCCGACGTCGCCGCCTATTTCGCCCAGCGCTTCAAGCACCTCCTCGTGGA
>JANXLP010000624.1 GCA_025355125.1 Opitutaceae bacterium
GGCGGTGGAGGAATTTTTCGGTCAATCCAAGCCGGTCGCGATGGGGCGGTTTGTGCGCCGGGGCGGCAAGGAGAGTGAGACGAACGGATTCGCACTGTTTTCAGCGCATTACATGGGAAGGGTGGTGATTTTAATCGGGCCGGGTTCGGCGAGTGCGTCGGAGATTTTCGCCCACGTCATGCAACAGGAGAAACGTGCGACGGTCGTGGGTCGCCGCTCGGCGGGCGCGGTGATTGTTTCGCTTTTTTACGATCTCCCCGGCGGCGGACAACTACAGGTGCCGATCCAAGATTATGTTGGCCGCGACGGTTTGCGCCTGGAAGGGCGGGGCGTGACGCCGGACATCGTCGTGCCCGTGCCCAAGATTGCCGACTGGCGCGCTGCGCGGGATGTGGATTTGGAAGCCGCGCTGGATGCTGGGGCGTTGCGGTAAAGGTGCATCCGTGAGAGGTCGTGGCGTGATGCCGCTCCGAGACGCACCGAGAAAGTCCCTTGACCCACCTTGAAGTTGAACATGAACTTCAACTCATGAGAACTATCTCGGCTGTCGATCTGCGCAACGACTTGGAGGGCATCGTTAAGTCTCTTCGGCGGGGCGAGCGCATGGAGCTAACCTATCGAGGAGAAAAGGTGGCTGATCTGATTCCCCCTGCGCCCAAAGCGGCTAGTGAAAAGGCGCTCGCGGCCCTGCGGCGGGCGTGGGATATCACCAGCCAGATTCCCGATTACGAGCAGCGTTCCGAGGCCTACCTGAAGGAATTGCGCGAGGATCAACGGGCCTTCGGCGACCGCACGGTCTCGTGATTCACCTGGACGCAAATTTTCTGATCGCCGGCGTCAATCGGATCAGCAGCGAGGCCCGCGCCATCGAGCAATGGCTGCAACGCGGCGAGTCGCTCGCGTGTTCCACGATCACTTGGAGCGAGTTTCTCAACGGTCCGGTGTTGCCCGCGCAGATCGCGACGGCGCGCGAGTTTCTCACGGCCGGCTGCGCCGATTTCGAGGAGGCGCATGCGGCCCGGGCTGCGGATCTATTCAATCGCACGGGCCGTTCGCGGCGCCTCAAGTTCGATTGCCTGATCGCCGCCGCCGCGATGGTTGCAGGTGCGGATTTCGCCACGCGCAACGTCGCGGATTTCCAGCTGTTCGTTCCCCTCGGTCTCGTTCTCGCTACCTGAAATTTTCCCGCAATGCCCAAGAAGAAAACACCGCAGCCTTCCGACCAACCCGAGTTGCCGCTCACGAACGGCCAAGCCGCCGCATCCGCATCCGCTTCCGCGTCCACGCCTGCGGTCCCGGCGGAACCGATTCCGCAGCCTGACGCCACCGAATCGAGCGCTGAGGTCGTGCCGGCGGCGCTCGAAGTGGCCGTCGTGCCCGAGAAAAACTCTCCCGACGCGCCGCTGGTGAAGCACTACCGCTCGTGGTTTCTCGAATACGCGAGCTACGTCATCCTCGACCGCGCCGTGCCGCATATCGACGACGGCCTGAAGCCCGTGCAGCGCCGGATTCTCCACACGCTCTGGGACATGGACGACGGCCGTTTTCACAAGGTCGCCAACGTCGTCGGTCGCGCGATGTCGCTGCATCCGCACGGTGACGCCTCCATCGGCGCCGCGCTCGTCGGCATCGGCCAACGGGCGTTCCTGATCGAGCCGCAGGGTAATTTTGGCAACACGCTCACGGGCGACGATGCGGCGGCGCCGCGCTACATCGAGGCGCGCCTCACGAATTTTGCGAAGGACGTGCTCTTCAATCCGAAGACCACCACCTGGCAGCTCAGCTACGACGGCCGCGCGCAGGAGCCGGTGTCGCTGCCCGCGAAATTTCCTATCGTGCTGCTTGAGGGCGCCGAGGGTATCGCGGTCGGTCTCGCGACGAAGATTCTCCCTCACAATTTCAACGATCTCTGCCGTGCGGCGATCAACCACCTCCAGGGAAAAACGTTTCGCATCTATCCTGATTTCCCCACGGGCGGCATCGCTGATTTCGCTGAATACAACGACGGTGAGCGCGGCGGAAAAGTAAAAGTCCGTGCCAAGATCGAGGTGCGCTCCAAGTATCTCCTCGCGATCACCGAACTACCCTACGGCGCGACGACCGTGTCGCTCATCGAGTCGATCCTCGCCGCCAACGCGAAGGGCAAGATCAAGATCAAGCACGTCGATGACAACACGGCCGACTCCGTAGAAATCCTCGTTCACCTGCCGGCCGGCGCCGACGCGGAGAAGATCATCCAGCAGCTCTACGTGTTCACGAATTGCCAACTGGCGCTCTCGCCCGCGGCCTGCGTGATCCAAGACGACAAGCCGCAATTTCTCGGCGTGAAGGAGATTCTCCGCCGCTCCGTCGAGAAGACCAAGGCCCTCTTGCAGCGCGAGCTCGAGATTCGCCTCGGCGAACTCGAGCAGCAATGGCACTGGGATTCGCTCGAGCGCATTTTCATCGAGGAGCGCATCTATCGCCGCATCGAGAAATCGAAGACGTGGGAAGAAGTGATCAGCGAAATCCGCGAGGGCTTGCAGCCGTTTCTCAAGCAGCTCCGTCGCGACGTGATCGACGACGACATCGCGCGTCTTACGGAAATTCGCATCAAGCGCATTTCCGCCTACAACCGTTTCCAGGCCGACGAGGCCATGAAGAAGACCGAGGCCGAGATGAAAGAGGTGAAGCACCACCTCAAGCACCTCACCGAATACGCCGTGAAGTGGTTCGAGACG
>JANXLP010000384.1 GCA_025355125.1 Opitutaceae bacterium
CGCCGTCGCTGTCTGATTCCATCCGCCAAGTTTAGCCGTTTTCTCCCGCCGCGTCCCCCTGTCAGAGTTGAACGCTTACAAACCAGCGCAGCTGTTCGAGGGCCAGGGTCACATTCGTGCGGAGTTCGGAATAGATTACGGGGTCGCCGCCAGTTTCATTTTCGCCCGTAGCCGACTGCGATAATTCCGAAACGTATTGGGGTGTGAGATAGGGCCAGACAGTTGGATCACGGAGGAGGTGCGCGACGTGTGCGTTGATGGATTTGAGCTGCGGGAGCCAGCGGCCGATGCGGGGGTGGGCGAGCGCCCGGCCGAGAATCAGCAAGCGGGAGGAGCTGACCTCTTCGGCCGGCATTCTCCGGAAGAGGCGGCGAGCCGACTCCGATGCGGGCAGCCCGCGCAGCGCAAAGAGGGCGCGCTGCGGACCGCGGAGCAGCCGGAGCATTTCCGACCGGAGCGAAACGTCGCTCATGAACCGGTCGAAATGGCAGGCCATCTCGAAAAACGCGGCCGCGTTTTCTCCGGCGAGAATTCGCGACTCGGGGCATATCGTAAGCAGCCGCAACACCGCGATGGCGTTGCGCCGGAAGTGCGAAGCGATGATGCGGTCTTCGGGCGGAACCGATTCCTCGAAGGCCGACTGCCACTGTTCGTTGAGACGATTGCAGGCGTGTTGCGCGCGATCCGCGTGGTTCCGCCAATGTTCACCGACCTCCAACAGAGACGGCATGAGCGCCTGCCCATCCTCGTTGTCGCAGAGCAGGCCGGAGTGAAGCGAGTAGTAGAGATTGGGCACGCTGAACCCGGCCAGGACGCGGTTGCCCGCCTTGGCGTTGGGCTCCCATTCGGCGCCCGGGCGCGAGTATTTCCGAAACGATGCAAGATGCGGCCAGCGGGTGAGGCAGTCGCACCGGTTGCCTCGGGTGAAGAACAGCGCGCCTTCGCGCGAGAAACGGGGATGCTTGAGGTCGAGAGGGGCGCGGACGGGGTTGTGGTTGAGCATGGATCGCGACTTCGGTTCAAGTCGGCCCAACTCTATCACCTCGCCTCGGACAATTGCGGTCCGGGTCCAAAAGAATTGGCGGGAATTTCTCGGGTGAGAGATGAGGTTTTTCTGAGCAGCCGGATTTTACTGATTGGTCGGGAATGACCGATGAAATCAACCGATGGATCGTGACTCAGACGCCGCGAATACAGGCTGAGCTCAACGCCACGGAAGCGGTGCAAAGCTTATGGCAGAAACACCACCTTGCATCTCAACAGGCTTTTCATGGTGGGAATCCTTCTTTCGGCGCGGATCTTGGAACCGATGAGAATAGTATTCTGCCCTGGATGCCGGACTATATCGGTAACGATTCTAATAAAACTGGAATACTGGTCGTTGGTTCGTCCTACGCACCGGTCATACGGTCCGAACCGATCCATCGACGCGGGTTTCGCCGATGTTCGCCAAGTGCGGCGGATTTCAAGACACTATGCGCAAATGGAGACGCTGGTCACAGACAGCTTTATGAGAAATATTTTTGGCGAGAGGATGATGCTTATTACGGAAAAATCGGAAGATTGTTCGATGAGCTTTTCGGGGACTCGATGGGCAATGAGCGAATCGTTTTAACCGATATTGTGCGGGCGAGTTTAATTGAGGTGCGCGAGCAATCGGTGAATTCGCAGGAATTTTCTAGAAACGAAAGGCGCCAGCTGTTCTGCAAATATTTAGACGGCTCGATGGCTGATGCTGGAGGACAAGGCGCGATTTTCAATCGTATCGCAGCAATGTTGAAAACTAAGCAGCGGATCGCCGTGATTGCTCTTGGCTGGTTTGCAGAATATATCGTCGCCGCTTTCATGAAGGAGCGTAACGGCTGGACTCGGGTCTCGCCTTTTGCGGATGAAGCGATGCCGGGATTGTCTCTTAAACGAGTTCGAGAAAATAAATCCTTGGGTTATGCGGCGGGCCGAAACTTAAAGGAGTGGCTCGATCTTAAGGCAATCGAACAAGAATGTTGGAAGTGGCGCTGCGATAGCTCTAAGAAGGAGGTTTGGATGGTGCCAATCTATCATCCATCGAAGCCGGAGTTTGTGGGTAACCGAAAACAAATTGTAAGCTCCTTGCGGAAATTCCTCGGGACCGCTGGTTGTCTGGCGTGATAGTGAACTATAATTCGGCGATGAGAGTCGCGTGTTCTTCGAGGGAGTTGCTCGATGGCGCTTTTGATTTCCTGCACCGTGCTCATCGCCGGAAGCCGCGTGGGTTCCGGGGCCGTGTAAACGGGATTCGGGCGTTGTCGGAGCGTTGCATTGCTGACGGACAGGCACCGTGCGGAAATGATACCGGCTGTTTTTTGCGGTCGTTCTGGCGACTACGGGACGAGCTTTCGCTCAAGTGAGCGCCCGGCCGTCCGATAGTCTGCTCATGGACACCGTTTCGATCACGACGGAGAGCCTGCTGCAGATTGCGCAGACCTTTCCCTCGACGCCGCATATTTTAGCCGAGTTGGGACTGTTGCTGAAGAATCCCGACGTGGAGTTGGAGGATGTCGCGCTCCAACTGAAGCGCGATCCCACGCTCGCGGCGCGGCTCATCCGGCTCGCGAACAGCGCGGCGTTTGCGCAGACGGAGCCGGTCGCGTCGATCGAGACGGCGGTGACGCTCGCGGGCTTTCAGGAAGTTCACCGGCTCGTGGGCATCGCGATGCTGGATCAATTCGGCGACAAGGGGCTCACGGCCTATGGCATCACGAGCCGACGGTTGCGCGAGAATGCGTTGTTCACGGCGCTGTTGATGGAAGAACTCGCGAAGCCGGCGGACGAAGATCCGCGCACGGCTTACACCATCGGGCTCCTGCGCTCCATCGGGAAGGTGGGCTTGGACCGGCTGGCGAAGGACCACGCGCCCGGCGAACGCTATGCGAAACTCGCCGAACCCGTGGGCTTGGCGGAGTGGGAGCGGAGCATCTTTGGGTTCACCAACAATGAGGCGGCGTCCATGATCATGAAGGCGTGGCGGTTTCCGCATGAGACGGTGAAGGCGATCAGTGAACACTACGCGCCGGCGGGCCGGCATCTGCCACTCACGCATCTTTTGAATCTTGCGGCGAACATGGCCGACAAAATCGGCTACGGCCTGCCTGGAGAAACGGGCTACTGGCTCGAAACCGAAGAGGTGTATCGCAAGGCCGGCGTGAAGCTGCGCGATGCGAAGCCTTTCATCGACCGCGCGCATTTCGCGTTCGACCGGCTGTTGCGCACGAATTTCTAACGGGGCGTCTAAACACGTAGGGCGCGACCGCTGGGCGCGCCTCGGAAAAATCCACGGCCCGTAGCGAACCCGGCGGGCCCAGCGGTCCCGCCCCACCTTTCCGAGATTTATCAGACGCGCTCCAACCGGCGCTTGCTTGCGGGAAAGCGGCGGGCTTTGTTCGCGGGATGACTCCGAAAACCGCTCTCGTCACTGGCGCATCGCGCGGCATCGGCCGCGGCATCGCCATCGAACTCGCCCGCGCGGGCACCCGCGTGGCCATCAACTACGCCGGCAACGCCGAGGCGGCCGCGGAGGCGCTCGCGCTCGTGAAGGCCGCGGGTGGCGACGGATTTATCGTGCAGGGCGACGTCGCGGTGGCGGCGGACCGCGAGCGTCTCGTCGCGGAGACGGTGGCGAACTTTGGCCGAATCGACCTGATCGTGAACAACGCCGGCGTCGCTCCGAAGGTGCGCGCCGATCTGCTCGATTGCGGCGAGGAGAGCTTTGACCGGCTCTACGAGATCAACCTGAAGGGGCCGTTTTTCCTCACGCAGCTCGTGGCGAAGCAGATGCTCAAACAGGCGCCGGACGCCGAGGGTTTCCGCGGCCGCATCGTCAACATCACCTCGATCTCCGTCTATACGGCGTCGGTCAACCGCGGTGATTATTGCATGGTGAAGGCCGGGCTCGCGATGATGACGAAGCTGTTCGCCGACCGTCTCGCGAATGACGGCATCAACGTTTACGAAATCCGTCCCGGCGTGATCGCGACCGACATGACCGGCGGCGTGAAGGAGAAATACGACAAGCTCATCATCACCGACGAGCGTGGCATCACGCCGATCCGACGCTGGGGCAAGCCCGAGGACATCGGTCGCGCGGTGCGCGCCATCGCGGAGGATCGCTTCCCGTTTTCGACGGGTGCGGTGTTCGATGTGGACGGTGGTTTTCACCTGCATCGGCTGTAAGGCGGGCATACGTTTTGTCGGTTGCCCGTGGTGGCGCGGAGCTTTAGCCCACGTCTAAAACTAGGAGCACGGGCTGAAGCTCCGTGCTACGCGGAGGCGTGCTGCGTGCTCAAGAAAGTGCAAGACCGGTTGTCAGGCGGGCGGTCCGAAGGAGCGCCGCACGGCTTTAGGTTCGACGCGTGCGGCGCGGGTCGGGCACGGTGGGCGGCATGTTCCTAACGTGTCAGGCCGGTTTCGAATCAGTGCTCGTGCGTGAACTCACGGACTTGGGGCTCGTCGTGGGCGAGCAGGGGCCGGGCTGGGCGGTGGCGCCGGACGTCGCGGACGTGAGCGGGCTGGCGTTTCCGCATGTGACGATGCGCGGTGCGGTCGAACTCAAGGGCGAGTCGGTGAACGCGCTCGCGGGCCGGATGATCGAGTTTTTCCTGACGAGTCTGCGCGGCGAGCGCGTCGATGCGGCCTGGCCCTGCGTGATGGGCGGGCCGGCGGAATTGGTCGGGCTGGGACGGCGGATGAACGGCGTCGAAAAGGAGTTTCACGAACAGCTCAAAAAGCGGCTGGCGCGCGTGGCGAAGCTTGCGGTGGCGGAGCTGCCGCGCGGGCGGGGCGAGGCGCGGGGGCTGTTTGTGTGGTTCACGGATTTCGGGCGCGTGTTTGTGTCGCGCGAGGCGTTCATGCACGGGCAGCGGCGGATGGCCGACGATGATGCGGCGCCTTCGCGGAGTTATTTGAAGGTGGAAGAAGCGTTCATCGTGCTCGGGGTGGAGCCGCAGCCGGGCGAGACCGTGGTCGATCTCGGCGCGGCGCCGGGTGGCTGGAGCTACAGCGCGGCGAAACGCGGCGCTTCCGTGATCGCGGTGGACAACGGCCCGCTCAAAGGCGGTGCGCTCGGGAATCCGCTGATCGACCACCGCACGGACGACGCGTTTCATTTCAATTTTGAAGAGGGCAAGGCCTACGACTGGATGTTGTGCGATCTGCTCGAGGAGCCGCATCACGTGATGAAGAATCTGGTGGAGCCGTGGCTGGCGCGCGGCTGGTGCAAGCGCTTCGTGTTCAACCTGAAATTTGGCCACGTGGATTCGGTGGCGTTGCTGCGGGAGCTACGCGCGCCGGATTCGCCGCTGTCGCGGTATGCGCCGGGTTTCATGATCCGGCACCTCTATCACGACCGCGAGGAATTCACGGTCGTGGGTGAGGTGAAGGGTGCGGGGCTGAGCGGAAGGAGGAGAGTTGAGAGCGACCGTGGTGGGTGAGTGCTCAAAATCAACTGGGGGAATGCTTATCTGCTCGCAAGCCGCACCGCGTAAATATCTCTTTTGAATGCATGATAAGGCGCGTCAAAATTGAAAACTACAAATCACTGAAAAAGGCTGAAATTGAGTTTCAGAAATTGTCGGTAGTTTTTGGTCCAAATGCCGCAGGGAAGAGCAATTTGTTTGATGCGTTAAATTTAGTTTCACGCTTGGTGACATGTAAAAATCTCAAGGAGGCATTTGATGGGCACCGTGGCCTGCCATTGGAAGCTGTGAACTACACAAGCGGAACCTTCGCCGATCTTTTAAAGCAGGGTTTTCATCGGATGCGTTTTGAAATTGATGTAGAGCTGACAAAACGCGTTGTGGCCGAAGTGGAGCATCGTATCCGAGAGTTGCGTAAAGGCATCGACACGCCGTTGGTCGAAGGAGTCGGAGAAAAAAGCAGGATCACGCATACATTGCTCCGTTATAGCGTCGAATTGGAGATCAATTCGCAGTCTGGCATCATGCGTGTGACTGATGAAAAACTTTCGGCTTTGAGACAGGATGGGAAAACAGAGAAAGCCTCACGGAGGCCATTCCTGGAAAAGGTCGGGACGAACCTCCATTTACGCATGGAGGGACAGGCTCACCCGATCATGCATGAAATGGGCTTGGACTACACGATTGCTTCGAGCTCTTTATATGCACCTCACTACCCCCATTTAACAGCGTTCCGTGAAGAGATGGCGCGCTGTCATTTCTATTATTTTGAGCCACGAGAACTCATGCGAGAAGCTAATGCTATCGCCGAAGTAGAACGGTTGGGTTCACGGGGCGAGCAGCTGGCCGCTTTTTATCACACCCTTAAGCAAAAATCGCCGCAGCAATTCAACGCTCTCAAGTTGGCGGCGCGGCAATTATTGCCGCGATTACAGGACATCGAAATTCAGCGGACTGAGAGAGCCGAACTTTTTCTTCTCATTCACGAAGATGGGGCCGCCTATTCAAATCGTTTAATTTCAGAAGGCACATTGCGGGTGCTTGGATTACTCGCCGCTTTATCGCCGTCGTCGGGTTCAACCACAGTAGGTTATGAGGAGCCCGAGAACGGGGTGCATCCACGGCGTCTGCGTCTAATCGCTGAGCTAATCAAAAACGCATCTAAGGGTGATGCCCAAATATTGATCAATACCCACTCGCCGGTTCTGCCGGCATACTTCGAGGATTCTCAGCTCCTGATTTGCCAGAGAGAGAGCGGGAGCACTTCGTTCGTTCCATTTGCGTGCGTCGATGGTGAGCTGTTTCGCGGACGAGATATCGAACGTAATTTAGAAGAACGCATCGTTAGGGGCGATTATGGCGGCTAAAAAACAGATATTCTTCTTTCTCGAAGATGCGGCGCAGGAAGCGATCATGCCGCCGTTATTTGCACGCATGCTGCGTGACGCGGGCATTGGAGTTGACCGTTTCGAGTTCAGGGTGCTCAGCGCGCGCGGTGGTGATTCCATTCGTGCGTTTGAACAGTTCCTCATTGAAATTGTTGGTAGTTCTCATTTGGCGCCCAGTGCTCTGGTTGTAGGCTCCGATGGTAACTGCAAAGGACATTTGGTGCGCCGCCAACAGCTCCAAGCTATAGCTGATGCTCATCCATCGACTTCAAACGTAATCACGGCTGTGCCTGACCCGCACGTGGAGCGTTGGTATATGCTCGATCCGGCTGCATTGGCGAAAGTTGTTGGATGTTCGGTGGTCGCGGCAGTGCCTGCCTACAAATGCGCTAAAGATCATTACAAGCAGCTGCTACGTGATGCATTTCGTGGTAGCGGAGTGACGCCCCTGCTTGGCGGTGCCGAATATGGCCCTGAATTTGCCGACGCTCTAAATTTATATGCTGCGGGTAAGGCCGACGCTGGACTTGGGGACTATATCGCTCAAGTGAAGGCTTGGATTAAGTCAGAATTCGCGCACTAAAAGACGGCCAATTTTAGCATTAGTATGTCTAGCAGCCTGTCGGACTTAGGCCGTTCAAGGCGTTTGTAGCTCGATATTTGATCTTTTTGAAAAATATTTTCGCGAATATCGCACGGTGGATGCCTTAAATTTCTAAGTCCGACAGCCTGCTAGCAGCCTGTCGGGCTTAAAGATTTTGGAATCCGGCGTCGGGTGAAAAATTGACGGCAAGAACGTAAGCGTTCAACTCTGACAGGGGGACGCGGCGGGAGAGAACAGCTAAACTTGGCGAATGGAATCAGAC
>JANXLP010000681.1 GCA_025355125.1 Opitutaceae bacterium
CTGTCGGACTTAGGCCGTTCAAGGCGTTTGCAGCTCGATATTTGATCTTTTTGAAAAATATTTTCGCGAATATCGCACGGTGGATGCCTTAAATTTCTAAGTCCGACAGCCTGCTAGAGGCGCGAGGGTGGTTGGGGGCGAGCGGGGGAGGGATTTTCGGAGCGGGCGGTGCGAACGGGCTCGCGAGGGCGGGTCGGAGACCGCGCCCTACTTTTTCCCGAGGGAGATGAGGTTGGCGAAGAGGCGGTAGGCGCCGGGGACGCCGGCGGGGAGTTGGCGGAAGAAGCCGAGGCCGGTGTAAACGTAGTAGCCCTTGCCGTGGCGGGCGACGAGGAGGGCGCCTTTTTGCGGGGATTCGCCGACGTCGTTGCAGGCGAGGAGCGGGGTGAACTCGGCGCCCCACGTGGTGCCGAAGTAGGCGCCGCGTTCCTGGACCCAGCCGGACCAGTCGGCGGGAATGAGTTTGTTGGGCGAGTTGAACGCGGGGTGGGTGGGCTCGAGGAGGGTGATGGCGGCGTCTTCGTCGGTCACGCGGGCGTCGTTGCCGCCGAGGGTGAGGGCGTAGGGGGCGAGGCGGTCGGTTTTGATGTCGCGGCCGGGGCGGTTGTATTGGGCGACGACGGTGCCGCCGGCTTCGACCCAGGCGAAGAGGGCGGGGAGATTGGCGGCGAGGTCGTCGCGAGTGTTGAAGGCGCGGACGCCGATGACGACGGTGTCGAGGGTGGCGAGTTTGGCGGCGTTGAGATCGGCGCCGGTGAGGGTGGTGACGGTGCAGCCGAGCTGAGCGAGGGCGGCGGGGATGTCGTCGCCGGCGCCGGGGAGGAAACCGATTTTTTTGGCGGTGACGGCAACATCGAGGGCGACGGCGCGCTGACGGGCGGGGGGCTGGAGGAGCTGAGGAGGGATGTGCGCGTAGTTCACTTCGTCGCGAGTGGTGCGGTAGGCGGCGCCTTTGATTATGGCGACGGCGCCGAGGGTGGCGGAGGAGGGGGCGGCGGGCGCGGTGACGGTGAAGGCGAGGCGGGATTTGGCGCCGATAGTGGCGAGCGTGAAGGGCTGCGAGGCGGGCGTGGCTTTCCAGCCGGCGGGGAGCTCGAGGGCGAGGGTGCCGGCGCTGCCGGGGCGGTTGGCGGAGACTTCGACTTCGACGGCCCGGGTGGTGCCGGGAGCGTAGATGCCCACGTCGGTTGTGAAGCCGAGGGAAACGGGCGGGACGATGTCGAGGCGGCGGCGTTTCTCCGTCGGGCCGGAACCGGAGACGGAAAACGGTTCGTCGGCGATGACGAGTTGTTGGCCGCCGACCTCGAAGACGAATTCGAGCGGGACGGGCGCGAGGTTTTCGGCGTTGCCGATGAGGGCGGGGTCATCGACACGGGCGAGGCCGGGGCGGCCTTCGGCGCGGAGCCAGTAGGGCGTGGAGAGCGGAGTGGTCGCGGGGAGAATGTAAGTCGCCCCGGCGATTTTGGGTTTCTGTTTTTCGATCTGGCCATCGACCGGTCCGAGCGGGGTCAGATTGCGGCCCGAGGGGTCGCGGGTGGCCAGCCACTTCAGCGGGACTTCGGATGTGGCGGTGAGTAAGAATTGGAGCTTTTCTCCGGGAACGGCGTCGGCGGTGGGGATGGTGGTGTCGACGGTTAGGCCGAGGCAGGATTGGAGGACGCGGTCGAGTTGGGCGCGTTTGTCGGTGACGAGGGGATCGGCGGGGAGGGCGGCGAGTTTGGCGCGGAGGGCGAGGAGGGCGGGGACGTTGGCGGCGAGATTTTTTTGGTCGAAGGCGGTGAGCGCGGCGTTGGCGAGGGCGTCGATCTCGGCGCCGGGGCCGGGGTAGCGGGCGGTCCACGTGGTGGCGACGCCGTCGAAGAGGCCGGTGGTGGGCGCTTCGCCGCCGAGGAGGCTGAAGGTTTCGGTGCGGGGGCCGCTCACGCCGGCACCGCGGCCGACGCCGTTGATGACGCCACTGAGATTTTGGGTTTTGTGTTGGGCGAGGACGCGGAGGGAGAGGGTCGAGAGCGGGATGCCGAGGACGGGATCGTCGCCGCCGATCTCGATGGGGAGGGAGCCGGCGGCGGGAGTGCCGCGGCCGAAAGAGCCGTTTTGGAGGATGCGTTTGGGTTGCCAGGGTTTCAGGCCCTGGGCGATCTGCTCGGGGTAGGCTTTGGGGTCGCCGGCGAGTTTGAAGGCCTCGATGGAGAGGACGGCGGAGGCGGTGTGGTGGCCGTGGGTGCCGCCGGGTTGGGGGGAAAAGCGGGTGAGGATGACGTCGGGCTGGAAGCGGCGGATGACGCGCACGATGTCGCCGATGACTTCGTCGCGGCCCCAGACGCGCTGGGTGTCGGCGTAGTCTTTGGAGAAGCCGAAATCGAGGGCGCGGGAAAAATATTGGCGAGCGCCGTCGAGGCGGCGGCCGGCGAGGAGTTCCTGGGTGCGGGCAACGCCGAGTTTGTCGCCGAGTTCGGGGCCGATGACGTTTTGGCCGCCGTCGCCGCGGGTGAGGGAGAGGTCGGCGGTGCGGTAGCCCTGGCCGCGGGAGAGCCAGGCGAGGAGCTGGGTGTTTTCGTCGTCGGGGTGGGCGGCGGCGTAGAGGACGGAGCCGAGTTCGCGGAAATGGCGGAGTTCGAGGAGAGTCTCGGGAATCGTGGCGGTGGCCGGGGCCGTCGGGGCGCTGGCTTCGGCAGCGCGGGTGGCGACGGGCGAGAGGGCGACAAGAGCGGCGGCGAGGGCGAGGGAAGAGCGGAGGGGATTCACAGGCGGTGGTAGTAGAATCGAGGCGAAAAGAAACAGGACGGCCCGTGGTCAAGGACGGGCCGCGAAAACAAAAAGCCCCGACGGATGAAATCGGGGCTCGGAGGATTATTTCAACGAAGCAACGAGATCGTCGTTTTGCCTGATGAACGGGCTCTGCGGACCCTCGGCGGCGATGGCCAGCGTCTTGGACTGGTTGGCGGCGGCGATGGCTTCGGACTTGTTGCCGAGCTTGGCGAGAATCTTGGCCTTCAAGTGGACCATGTAGAACGCGGGTTTGTCACCGGCGGTGGCCTCGTTGATCCAGGCGAGGGCCTTCTTCTGGTCGAGGTTGTGATCGTAATAAAAACCGGCGGCGCTGAAGTAGAAACCGGCGGACTTTTTGTCGGTGCTCGCGACGGCGGCCTCGATCTGCGGGACGAGCGTGGAGGCGAGGTCGAGCTCGAGCTTCACGGGCACGCGGGTCTTTTCCCAAGTGATGTTGAGTGTGGCGGAGTCGTCGCGGATGTCGCCGAAGTCGATGGTGAGTGTCTCGACGGCGGTGGGCAGCGCGACGGGTTTCACGGTGACGCGGGCGACGTCGTTTTTCTGATCGTAGGTGTAGGCGCCCCACTGCTTGGCGGCTTTTTGGAAAATAATCGTCCACTCATCTTTTTGCGGGATGGAGAACAGCTCGTAAGTGCCGGCCTCGAGGGCGGCGCCCTGGACCTTGATGGGCGTGCTGAAGGTGATGCGCGTGGCGTTGTTGGCGCCGGTGCGCCAGACGCGACCGTAGGCCTCGATGCCGCCGAAGATGCTGCGACCCTTCATGCCGGGGCGGGAGTAAACGAGCTCGATGTCGGTGACGCCGATGCGCTGCTTGAGCGTGGCGGTGGGGCTGGGCGCGGGGAAGGTGACTTTGGGGGCGGCGGGCGTCTGGGCGGTGAGGCTGGCGGTGAAGGCGAGGCCGAGGGCGGCGAGGAGGTAGCGTGGGTTGAGCATAGGAGTAGAAAAGTAGGTGAGGGGAGACGGATTCATAGTCGAATGCGATGAAACGACAAGGCCGCGCGGCAGATCCGTCGTGAGAGACTGACGCGCGCAGGGGAAATGCGTTGCGCGCGGGAAGGGGGCTCAGGTGAGGCCGGTGATTTCGCCGTCGTCGGTGATGTCGATGTGCTCGGCGGCGGGGACTTCGGGGAGGCCGGGCATGCGGAGGATTTCGCCGGCGATGGGGACGAGGAAACCGGCGCCGACGGCGATCTCGATCTCGCGGACGACGAAGGTGAAGCCGCGCGGGCGACCGAGAAGCGCGGGCTGGTCGCTGAAGGAATACTGGGTCTTCGCGATGCAGATGGGTAGGTGGGAGAGGCCGAGTTCGGCGATGGTCTTGAGGTCGGTGCGCGCCTTGGGGCCGAACTCGACGCGCTCAGCGCCGTAGATCTTCGTGGCGACGGCGGTGATTTTTTCTTCGACGGTTTGCGAGAGCTCGTAGGCGAACTGCGGGGTGCGCGGGCGTGGAGATTTTTCGCAGGCCGCGATGAGGGCGGTGGCGGCGGCGAGGGCTCCTTCGCCACCGAGGCCGAAGTGATCGCTCGGGACGGCCTGCACGCCGAAGTCGGCGCAGAGTTGGACGACGAGCGCCATTTCCTCGGCGGTGTCGGTGGGGAAACGGTTGATGACGACGACGGGCGTGAGGCCGAAGACGCGGGCGTTTTCGAGGTGCTTTTGGAGATTGGCGAAACCGCGGCGGATGGCTTCGGGGTTCGACGCGGAGAGTTCTTTGAGCGGGGCGCCGCCTTGGTATTTGAGGGCGCGCACGGTGGCGACGAGGGCGAGGGCGTCGGGCCAGAGGCCGGAGGCGCGGCATTTCAGGTCGAGGAATTTTTCGCCGCCGAGATCGAAGCCGAAGCCACATTCCGTGACGACGTAGTCGGCGAGGCTGAGGCCGAGGCGCGTCGCGAGGACGGAGTTGGTGCCCTGCGCGATGTTGGCGAACGGGCCGCCGTGGAGGATCGCGGGTGTGCCCTCGTGGGTCTGCACGAGGTTGGGCACGATGGCGTCTTTCAGGAGCGCGGCCATGGCGCCGTGGACTTTGAGGTCGCGGGCGTAGATGGGTTTTTTCTCGCGGGTGAAGCCGACGAAGATGCCGCCGAGGCGGGCCTTGAGGTCGGCGCGCGAGGAGGCGAGGCAGAGGATCGCCATCACTTCGGAAGCGGCAGTGATGTCGAAACCGGACTCGCGGGGGACGCCGTAGCCGCGACCGCCGAGGCCGACGAGAATGCGGCGGAGCGCGCGGTCGTTCATGTCGAACACGCGCTTGGTGCGGACCGTCACCGGGTCGAGGCCGAGGACGTTTTTGCGGTTCTGGAGCTGGTTATCGACGCAGGCGGCGAGGAGGTTGTGGGCCTTCTCGATGGCGGCGAAGTCGCCGTTGAAGTGGAGGTTGATGTCGGCGTGCGGGCCGAGGCGCGCGCGGCCACCGCCGGTGGCGCCGCCTTTGAGGCCGAAGACCGGGCCGAGGGAGGGCTCGCGAAGGACGGCGACGGCGCGTTTGCCGAGGCGCGTGAGGGCGTCGGCTAGGCCGATGGAGGTGGTGGTCTTGCCCTCGCCGGCGGGGGTGGGGGTGATGGCGGAGACGAGGATGAGGCGGGATTTTTCGGCGCGCACAGGGTCGATGCGGGCGAGGGGGAGCTTGGCCTTGAAGCGGCCGTGGAGTTCGAGCTCGTCGGGGGTGAGGCCGAGCTTGGCGGCGATTTCGACGATGGGGCGGAGGGCGGTTTTCTCGAAGGTGGAGATGGGATCGGAAGCCATGGAGGAAAAGTGCGCGTGTAGAGGTAGAAGGAGGGAGTGAGAGTAGAGCGACGTTGCAGGGTGTGGGGGCGGCGTCGAGTGAACGTTCAGGATGGAGCGGGCTGGGCGGAGATGTAGGCAGAGAGGGACCAGGAAAAACACGAACGACACGAAAAACGGATGTCGGAGGGTGCCCACGGAACACACGGAAGACACGGAAAGGAGAACGTTAGGAGAAGAGAATGGATGCGTATTTTTTGAGGGAGGACGGGTGGAGGGGATTTATTTTTTGGGAAATTTGGTCGGAGGAAACGGTGTTGAGATTTGAGACAATCGGCTAGGCGCTCAACGGACGGCTTCAAATTAGTCCTTACGGCCCATGGTGCGGATTGTGAATTGCGGTATGTTTAGGGTGTGTCCGAGATTTATTTTATGAACCGAGTTTCCCGACGTCAGCTCTGTGGATTTGTGATGGTGGCGCTGACGATGGTGCTGATGGGGGGATGTGCGGCGACCGCAGTAGTTGCGCCCACTTCAACTGCGACGCCGGCGTCGGAGGTGAATCGGCCGCAGCCGAAACCGGGCGACGCGTTTGTCGTGATCTCGGGTGGTGGCACGCCGCTCTCCAATAACTACTCGCAATTTCTCCAGGCGCGCGCGCTCAACGACTGGTTGCGGGCGCGTTATTCGGACGACGCGGTGTGGATGTTTTTCGGCGCGGGCAATCGCGCGGGCGTGCCGCCGGTGTTTGCGGATGCGCGGCGGCAGTTGAAGGAAGACGGGAAGATCATCGAGACATGGTTGCCGGGCGTGCTGGACCGCAACCGGCCGGCGACGAAGGCGGAGATTCTTGGGGCGTTTAAAAACGAGATCCTGCCGCGCGTGGCCAAGGGCGGCACGCTCACGCTCTTCGTGGGCGACCATGGTGAACTCTCGCGGGGGAAAAATCCTGAGAGTGCGATCACGCTTTGGCAGATGCAGCCCACGGGCAGCGGCGCGACGGCGGGCTGGCGCTCGGATGCGACGCAGGTGCTGACGGTGTCGGAGTTGCGCGCCGCGCTCGAGCCGGGACTCGGTGAAGGGCGCGTGGTGTTTTGTTTTACGTGCTGTCACTCGGGCGGGTTTCATTACCTCGATGTGCCGCGCAGCGCGCCGGCGAATCCGGCGTGGTTTCGCGGGCTGCAACCGATGGAGTGTGCGGACTGGAGCGAGACGGTGGCGCCGGCGCGGATCGCGGGCTTCGTGGCGACGACGGAGGATTCACTCGCGGCAGGCTGCAATCCCGACCCCGACCCGGAAAAATGGCTGGGCTACGAACGGCATTTTCCGGAGGCGCTGATCGGTGTCGATTTGATGTCGGGCGAGAAAATCGGCGAGGCGCGGGCGAGCTTCGTGGCGGCGCATGAAGCGGCGACGTTGGTGGACCGCACGATCGACAAGCCCTCCAGCACGAGCGAGGCGTGGCTGGAGCGCTACGCGACGCTGATCGAAACCGTCGTCGCGGAAAGCCCGGCACTCACGCCGGCGGTGCGGACGCAGGTGGATCGTTTCCAAAGGATCGTGGACGGCGAGTCGGCTGACGTGACGGACGCGGCGTTCGTGGCGTTGCGAACCCGCACGGAGCGTTTCGTGGCGGCGTTGGTCGATCAGAATCCCACGAGCGCGAAGCTGCTGCGCGAGGGCACGCGGGCGGAACTCGAAGCGGCGATCGGGCCCAAGTCGGGCAACGCCGGCGGTGGGGGCGGGCGGCGTGGTGGGGGCCAGGAGAATGTGCGCAAGCTCTGGACCGAGACGATCCGGCCGGCGTGGAAGGCGGCGCTGGTGGCGAAAAAAGTCGTGGGCATTCCCGAGGAGGCGCGCGCGTTTGAGCTGCACTTGATCGGACTGGAGGAGAAAAATCCGGCGCGGATCTTTTTGCCCGGCGACCGCGACGCGGTGCGCAACGAAGTGTTTTGGCGCTCGGGCTTCGCGATTCCGGCGCAGACGAACCCGGCCAAGGCGATGGCGGTCGCACGCTGGGAAGCGGGGCGGCGGGCGGCGATCATCGCCTGGGCGCGCACGGCGCCGGGCGACAAGGTGCAGGCAGCGGCGCTGACGTGGGGCGGGCCGGTGCGGCCGGCCGTGGCGAATCCGCGTGCGAGTGCGACGACGCAGCGCAGCGTGGACGCGGGACCGCCGCGGGCGGCGCGCAAAGAGGCGTTGCAGCGGGCGTTGTTTTACCGGCGCGTGCTGGGGGCGTGGGCGTTTCTGATCGCGGTGGACGAACGCGGGGCGCTGGAGCGGCTCGCTTCGTTGCGGGCGCTGGAAGAATCGCCGTTGCCGGCGGCGACGGCGGGCAAACGGGCGGACTGAGCGTGCTGACGATGAGGCGGAAGATGCAAATGCGACCGAATGCGGGATGGCTTTTGACGACGACGGCTTTGTCGGCAGCGTGAACCACTTTATGAAAACAATCAGACTCGGCCTGTGGGCTTTGTTGATGGCGATGATGACGACGTCGCAAGCGCAGACGGCGCCGGCTTCCACGGCGGAAGCCAAGACGGCCGATGGCGACTACGCGGCATTTGACGCGCTGAGAAAAACCACGCCGCCGGCACCGCCGAGGGAGATGGGTGCGGAGAAGTTTTATACGTGGATGGACGGACTGCGTCAGCAGACCACGGCGGCGGGCCTCGCATTTTACGCGGCCTATCCGACGGATGCGCGGCGTTGGGAGTTGGTCTTGGCGGGCGTGAATCAGGCGCCGTATTTCATCAAGAGCTTTGGGCCGGATGCGGAGACGAAGGGCCTCTCGGCGGCGGTCGTCGATGATGCCGCCAAGGCGGCTTGGGAGCAGCAGGCGGATAAGTTGAAACAGGCGCTGCTGGCCTCGACGGATGCCACGCCGGTGCAGCGCGAGCAGATCGGCTGGGCGGGCTTCGCGAAGGATTTTCGCGCGACCTCGGCCGCTAAGGCGAAGGGCGAGCCTTATGATTACGGTCCATTCCGCGCGCGGTTTGCGGCGCACGTGAAGATGTATGCGGATCTCGATGTGGTGGCGGCGCGGGTGGGAGATTATCTCGGCGCGCTGGAGCGCAACCTGCCCGGCGCGAGTGTCGCGGAATGGAAACTCCAGCTCGACGCGCCGAATGCCGCGTTGCGCGAGAGTGCGGCGGCGAAGTTGAAGGTGCTGGACGCGCAGGCGAAGCCGTTGGAGATCGCCTTCACGGCGGTGGATGGACGCGCGGTCGATCTGAAGGCGCTGCGCGGCAAGGTCGTGCTCGTGGATTTCTGGGCGACGTGGTGCGGGCCGTGCATCGCGGAGTTGCCGAACGTGAAAAAAGTTTACGCCGCGTATCACGACAAGGGTTTTGAGGTCATCGGTATCTCGCTGGAGAACGGTAAGCTCTCGGCGAGCGACACGCCCGAGCAGACGGAAGCTAAATTGGACGCGGCGAGGAAGATTCTGACCGATTTCACGGCGAAGGAAGAAATGCCCTGGCCGCAGTATTTCGACGGAAAATATTGGAAGAATGACTACGCGGCGCTCTACGGGATCAATGGGATTCCCGCGATGTTCCTGATCGACCAGGAAGGTAAAACGGTTTCGACGAACGCGCGTGGCACCCAGCTCGAGGCCGAGGTGAAGCGGTTGCTGAAGCTGTAGGCTGGAGCGCACTTTTGAGCGATGGCGTTTTTCCGCATCGCCATTTTTGGCCGGGAGCACGTCATGGTCGGCGAGGCGTTGGCCGGATGATCGGCGGCGTCTTTCTCGACGAAAAACTCCCTATGATGACTTATAAAAAGATCGCGATGGAGCCGAACAAGAAGATCGCGCTCGTCGCCCACGACAACAAGAAGCGGGAACTCGTCGAGTGGGCGAAGTTCAACCGCGACCTGCTCGCTCACCACAAGGTGTTCGCGACGGGCACGACGGGGCTGCTGCTGGAACGCGAACTGGCGTTTCCGATTCAAAAATTGCAAAGCGGTCCGCTCGGTGGCGACCAGCAGATCGGCGCCAGGATCGTGGACAATGAAATCGATTTCCTGATCTTTTTTTGGGACCCGCTGGAGCAACAGGCGCACGATCCGGATGTGAAGGCGCTGCTGCGGATGGCGGTGGTCTGGAACATCCCGATCGCGTGCGACCGGGCCTCGGCCGACTTCATCATTTCCTCGCCGCTGATGGACAAGCCCTACGACCGGCTGATTCCAGACTACGACGTCTATCTCAAGCGGAAGGTGCCCGGTGTGGAGACGCCGCCGTTGCCGATCCCGGGAGTGACGGAGGCGGTGAAGGGGCGGAGGGCGACGGGGTAGGTAGGCTACGGAGTCTCGGGGCGAAGCGAAGGAGCGGCGGCGCACTTGACGGGTCGGAGGGGCTTCGTGACTTTGAAGCCTGTGGAAACACCGGCGATAAAAGTCATCGGGGAATTGAGGAAAACACCGTGGCAGCGTTTCGCCCGGTTGCAGCGAACGGCGGCGCAATTGGCACGGGGGCGGGGTCAGCCCAAGGGGATTTTCCGGTTTGCGAGCAACGAGGCCTGTGAGACATGGACAGCCAATCTGAACCGGAGCGGGAAGTAACCCTGGTTCCCACCGACACCGATCTGGTGTCGCTGGCCCGCGAGCTCAACCGTCTGGGCGTCGCTTATGTGGTGGTGGGAGGATTCGCCATCAATCGCCTTGGTTTTGTGCGAGCGACGGAGGATATCGACTTGCTCATCGCGCGCGACTTCGCGAATCAGGCCCTCGTCAAGCAGGCACTCGAGGTATTGCCAGATCGCGCCATTCGTGAACTCGGTGACGAAGACATCGCGCAGTGGGTGGTGGTCCGGATAAACGACGATATCACGATCGACCTGATGACCGAAGCCTGCGGGGTCCATTTTGAAGACGCCGCCGGTGGGATTGAGACCGAGGTCATCGACGGCGTGGACATTCCTTTCGCCGGAGCCGAGCTCATGTTGAAGATGAAGCAAAGCCCCCGGGAAAAAGACGTCGCTGATCGGAGTTTTCTCCAACAGTTGATCCGTAACCGGCACGGTTGATGTTCGGCTCCGCTTCTTCGTTTTACCCGCGCGACTCTTAGAGGGCGTCTAAAAAGGTAGGGTTGCCTGCGGCGGATCGAAAGTGGCACGGGCGTCCCGCCCGTGGGTTCGGAACATGGGCGGGACGCCCATGCCACGACGGACCAGATCGGAGACCTTTTTAGACGCCCTCTTA
>JANXLP010000682.1 GCA_025355125.1 Opitutaceae bacterium
TAAGAGGGCGTCTAAAAAGGTCTCCGATCTGGTCCGTCGTGGCATGGGCGTCCCGCCCATGTTCCGAACCCACGGGCGGGACGCCCGTGCCACTTTCGATCCGCCGCAGGCAACCCTACCTTTTTAGACGCCCTCTAAGAGCTGAGAGTGCAGAGCTGAGAGCTCTGGCGGCGTTGCGGATTAGCACGGGCCAGGGCTCCCCGCTGGCGGGTTCGCGGCGGTGATCAACCCTGTGGCGAATCATCGGACATAGATTGGGGCCGGACCAAAATGACGGACGTGAGTCCGATCGCTATATTCAGTGCGGCTCCCGCTCCGTTTACGTTGAACAGATCTGTGATAAATTCCGAATCCCCGGGGAGGAACCAGATCACGCCGACGGCGAGAAACAAGATGCCGGTGAAAAACAGGTAGTCATGGCTGCGACTGCCGCTGCCGCAGGCGATACCGACGATGCCCAGCAGAAGCTGGCTGACGGCCTGCAGCGTATTGGTGGAAAATATGCCGAAGACCACGGGACTGAACATCCCCCAGATGCCTTCGATCACGAGGAGCAAGCCGAGGATGACGGTGAAGGAGGCGTGGCTTTTCATGACTAACTCAAGGGAGCAAATCCATGGTAGCCGCCGGCGGGCGGATGTTCCCGGCCGGGCGAAGACAGCGTGATGACGGGGTCGCGGCCCGCGGGCGTCGCGACGAAATTGCCTACGCCATGAAACCCAAGTCGGGTTTGGGGAAACGGCTGAGGTTGGGGAGAATCACGGGAAGATCGGTGGGCTTCACGCCGAACCACGTGGCGAGGGTGGCGTTGTATTCATCGACGCTCGTCGTGGGAATCCAGCGGCCGCGGCCGGTGTCGTCGGGGCCGTTGAGTGCGAAGTCGGGCATTTTTCCATAGATGTCTCCGCCCTTCACCGCGCCGCCCATGACGAGGTGATGCGAGCCCCAGCCGTGATCGGAGCCGTCGCCGTTGGTCGTCCACGTGCGGCCGAAATCGGAGGCGGTGAACGCGGTGATCTGATCGCCGATACCGAGTTCGCCGGTCGCAGCGGAGAAGGCGGCGAGGCTTTGGCTGACATCGGCGAGGAGCTTGGCATGCGCGCCGGTGGCGGTGGCGCCGGCGACGACTTGATGGTCGTGGAGATCCCAGCCGCCGATGCGCGCGAAGAAAATCTGGCGGCGCAGGCCGAGGGTCGGTGCGACGGCGGCGAGGCGCGCAATCATGCGGAGCTGCTGGCCGAGATTCGATTTGGGGAATTCGGTTTTGAAGGGGACTTCCTTGGCGAGGACGGAGGAGAGCAACGCGCTGTCGGTGACGGCGTCGTTGGTGAGGCCGGCGAAGGCGGTCTCGAAGAGATTCGCGTCGGCGGTGTTGAGAAGTTCTTTGCGCGCCTTCGCGCGGAGGCTGCCGAGATTGCCGCCGCCGCCGTTGGGCTGAATGGCGCCGTTGGGGCTGACGGCGTATTGCGTGACGTGTTTGCCGACCTGAAACGAGTTCTGCCCCGCGAGGCTGATCGACATCGAGATCGTGTTGTTCTGGTTCAGCGCATCGGTGAGGTCGGCCATGCGACCACCCCAGCCGCTGGTGAAAAGTTTGCTGTCGGGCAGGCTGCTCTGCCACTGGACCTGCTGGTCGTTGTGGGAGAAAAGCGCGTTGGGCAGCGGCACGGATTTACTCGTGAACTGCGCCTTGGTCGTGGGCACGGCGAGCGTGCCGACGTTGGCCATGACGGCGAGTTTGCCACTGGCAAAGAGGTCGCGCAGCTCGGGCATCGCGGGATGGATGCCGAACGTGCGGCCATCGGTCGTGCGTGGGTTCAGGCCGAGGATACTGTCCTGCGGGAGGGCCAGCGCGCCGCGGCCTTTCGCGTAGGCGGCGTAGCTCGTGGCGTCGGTGGGGATGATGAGATTGTTGGCATCGTTTCCACCGGCGAGGAAGAGACAGACGAGGGCGCGGTAGTCGTCGGTGCGGCCGGTGACGGGATCTTTTTGGACGAAGGAATCGGCGGTGGCGCCGATGAGGCGGAGCTGGGCGAGGGTGGAGATCATGCCCATGGCGCCGACGCCGGCACAGCACTGGCCAACGAAGGTGCGGCGGGTGATTTCGGAGGAGAACGAGATTGGGTTCATGGGAATGAGGGCGGGGAGTTAGCGTTGCACGGCGGCTTCGCAGGAGGTCACCACGAGTTCGAGGGCGCTGCGGGCACGGTCGAGATCGCTGGTGGTGGGCGGCAATTTGTTGAGCGTGTCGATGACGACGGCGCGGGTTTTTTCGGACATCGCGCCAGCGCAGAAAACGAGATCGAGGTAGGCGATGAGTTCGTCGGGCGTTTTGGCGAGGGCGATGAGCGGATCGAGTTTGAGCACGAGCGCGGCGTCGTTGGGCTTGGCGGACGTGTAGATGAAATTACGGAGCTGATTGGGAATGGAGATCGCGGTGGTGTCGGTGAAGATCTGGTATTCGGGGGCGTGCAGGCCGGCGGCGGCGAGCGGGCCGGGAAGCACGTAGTCGGGCTCGAAGAAATTAAAAACCGTGGGCGAACGCAGCGGGGCCTGGCCGAGACTGCCCTCGGGATTTTGCAACGGGTAGCGGCCGTTGGCGGCGGAGGCTTTGAAGGCACGCAGGAGCGCGGTGGCCTGGAGCAGGGGCTCCTTCATTTTTCCGTAGCCGAAATTTTTCAGGACGTCGGGCGAGCGCGCCTCGTAGTCGATGAGGATGGCGCGGATGACGGCGCCGAGATCACCGCGCTCGCCCTGGGCGTTTTGCGCGAAGACCTGTGAGACGCGATAAACGTAGGCGGGGCTGGGATTGCTCGTGACGAGGCGCTGGATGAGCTGACGGCAGATGAACGGGCCGGTGTTGGGATGATTGAAAAGCGTGTCGAGAGTGACGCGCAGATCGGCGGTGCCGCCCTGCTTCGCGGGAATTTTCACGCCGCCCACGATGGTCTTGGGGCCGTCGTCGTGCTGCTCGGAGTAGAGCATCATGCGTTGAAAATGATTCGGGCGCGCGCCGAGAAAATTGGGCTTCGGGTCGGGCGAATAAAACCCCCAGCCGGTGAAGATTTTCGCGGTCTCGGTGATCGTGCCCTGGTCGTAGGTGGGAATGGGCAGGCCGTCGGTGCCGAGGCGGTAGGTGCCGTCGGGCTGGAGTTCATTGAGGCCGATGGTGAAAAGCTGCATGACCTCGCGTGCGTAATTTTCGTCGGCACTGGTGCTACGTTTTTCGTCGGCCTTGGGGCTGCGCAGGTGGCTGAGGTAGGCGCCCATGATCGGGCTGAGCGTGACGTCTTCGAGGAGGACGCGGAAATTGCCGAAGGCATCACGTGCGAGCAGATCGTAGTAGGCGCCCGCAGCCTCGGCGTTGTTGGCGAGGGCGTCATTTACATCGGAGACGACGAAGATTTCGCTGAGGGCAAAGGCGACGCGCTGACGGAGTTGGTCGGGGGCGTTGGTGGAGAGCTGCCACCAGGCGACCATGCGGTTGCCGTTGGTGATGCGCGGGCGGGGATTGGTGGGCGGGAACGCGCGGTAGTCGGCGCGCATGACCTCGAGGTGCGAGCTGGCGGGGATGGCCATCTGCTCGCTGATCCACGCGGCGAAAGTCTGGGGGCGCGGCTTGGGCTGGTTGGGGCGCGGCGTGGGGTTGATGAATTCGTCGATGTCGGTCTTGGTGGGGCCGAAGGTGGCCTGCGTGAGAAAGCGGGCGACGTCGCGCGCGGTGGGCGGAGTGTTGGGCTGCTTCGGCGGCGCGGACGGTGGTTGGAATTTGGTGGAGCCGGCGGCGTGGATGAAATTGCCGCGCAGTTCGCCGGTGGAGTGGTTTTTCGTGTCGAGGACGGCGTAGATTTTGCCCTGATCGAGGGCGGTTTGGAGGGCCTCGGTCGTGAAGGTGCCGCTGGGCTGCATCGCCCATTCGAAGGTCACGCGCTGGCCGGCGGGAATGTTGATCAGATAAGCGCCCTCGCTGCCGGGGTCGCCGAGCTTTAGGTGCGAAGCGGCGAGCGGAGAGGAAAGGTTGGCGTGATCGACGGTGACGCGGGCGTGTGAGTGATCGGGCGAGAGGAGCAGGACAGCGGTGCCGTAGGCGGTGGACTCGGGGGCTTCGGCGGTGGGGCGGAGCGCGGCGACGAAGAGCTTGGGGGGAGCGTCGTTGATCGTGACGGTCGCGCTCTTCGTGGAGCCGAGGGGGTAGTAATCATCGGAGCGCAGGTGAACGACGACGGTGCGCGCCGGTTCTTTTTCGAAATCGCCGCGGCCGATAATCGTAATCGTGCCGGTGGCTTCGCCGGCGGGAAGGACGAGCGAGTTGGGGAGTTCCCGGAAATCCACGCCGGCTTTGGCGGAGCCGGAAAACTCGAGGGCAATGGTGAGTGGGTCCGCGAGATCGCCGGTGCGGGTGACGGTGACGATGCCGGGCTTTGCGCCGGATTCGTCGGTAGTGGCGACGGTGGCGGTGAGGGTGACGACGGGAGCGGCGGATTTTTCAGCGGCGTGCGCGGAGCCCAGAGCGAGGGCGCTGAGGACGAGGGCGAAGCGGGCGGTGCTGAAGAGTGAATTCATGAGTGAAGGGGCGGATTGAATCACAAACACGGTGACGAGAGGCGGTCGGAGAAAGTTACCGCTGGCACTGACCGATAAGATTCAGGGCATCAGCGTGACCAAATGGGCGCATGGCGAGTGCGTCGGACAGAGGGCTGCGATCTTACGGACCTCGCGCGCCGGGAGTGGTTGCAAAGGGAGCCAGGGGAATTGCTGAAAAGAATTTGCCCGCGAAATGCGCGAAGGGATGCGAAAGGGGATCGGAAAAAAGGGGGGCGCTCGGAGGCGGAGAGGGGTTACCACGAAATACACGAATGACACGAAAGTCGGAGGGACAGAGAAAGGAGGTGGCCCACGGAACACTCAGAAGAATTCGGAAGGGTGGCCCGCGAACGATGCGAAGAGACGCGGAAAATGCGGGCGTGCAGTGGCCGCTGGAAGAGAAACGATAACGAGTGGGACTACGTGGTGCGCAGGCCGGCGGCGCGGGCGAGAGCGAATTGGCGGGTGTCGAAGCTGAGGAAGCGGGTAGCCTTGAGGTGGAGG
>JANXLP010000705.1 GCA_025355125.1 Opitutaceae bacterium
GGCGGTGCGGGCGTTGCCGGGGGTGCGGGAGGTGTTTGCGGCGGCGCATCCGGGGAGGACGGACGCGCTCGCGGTGGTGGTGGCGACGGAGGTGGACGTGGCGGCGTTGAAAGAAATGCTGCGCGCGAGAATCGCGCCGTGGAAGGTGCCGGAGCGTTGGGTGGTGGTGCGGGAGTTTCCGATCACGGCGCGGGGGAAAACGGATACGCGGGCGCTGCGGGGGTTGGTGGCGGGGGAACCCTCGGGGTAGATTGAGGGACTGCGTGCGCGCTTGCGGTGTAATCGCGCCGGAGGCTCACTCCTATCAATCCATGGACGCACGGCGCTCGCCAATGTCGGGAAAGAATTTCTTCAGCACCGTGGGGCGGCGTATCCTGACGTTGTGGTGGCTGAAAATGCCGGGCACGGTGGGGGGGATCACGGGGTTTTTCGCGGCGTATTTCTGGGTGTTGCGGCATCCCTTTTTCCCGGTGACGATCATGCCCCTGACGGTGGTGGACGGGTGGTTCGATTTCAGGCCGGAGGCGATCTGGCTGTATGTTTCGCTGTGGCTTTATGTCGGGTTGCATCCGGCGCTGCTGAAGAGTTTGCCGGAGCTGGTGGCGTATGGGTGGCAGGTGCTCGCGCTGAGTGCGGTGGGGCTGGGGATTTTTGTTTTTTGGCCGACGGCGGTGCCGGTGAGGGCGATCGACTGGGCCGCGCATCCGGGGTTCGCGGTGCTGAAGGGCGTCGATGCAACGGGCAATGCGTGTCCGTCGTTGCATGTGGCGTTCGCGGTGTTTTCGGCGATCGGAATCGGGCGGGTTTTGCGGGAGATCGGGGCGGGCGGGGCGGTGCGCGCGGCGAACTGGGTGTGGTGCGGGGGGATTTGCTATTCGACGCTCGCGATCCAGCAGCATGTGGCGCTCGACGTGATCGCCGGGGTGGCGCTGGGGGCGGCAGTGGCGCTGGCGTGGCCGCGGGTGGCGGGGCCTCAACGGAGCTGAGCGGGCGTAGGAATGACGCAGCGGTAGCCGGCGGCGGTGAGTTTTTCCAGGACGAGGCGGACGGCTTCGACGCGGATGGGGGCGGGGACGCGCGGGCCCTCGTGGAGGAGGAGGATCGCGCCGGGCTGGAGCGCGTGCGTGACGGTGGCGGCGACGGTGGCGGGATCGCGGTGGCGGCGCTCCAGGCCGCGCGCGCTCCAGCCGATGCAGGTGAGGCCGTGGGCGGCGAGGGCGGATTTTAGGAAAATATTTTTGATGCCGGCGGGCGGGCGGAAACGCGTGGGACGGGGCAAGGGTGCGGCGCCGGCGGCGCCGGCGATGGAGGCGGATAATGCGGCGAAGCCGGCGGTGAGCTCGGCGCGGAGACGGGTGGGCGAGGCGGACCAAAAGGTGTAGAGCGGATGGGTGTGCGTGTGGTGGGCGATCTCGTGGCCGGCACCGGAGATGGCGCGGAGCAACGCGGGGTGCGCGACGGCGTTTTCACCGATGATGAAAAAAGTGGCGCGCGCGTGGTGCGCGGTAAGTAGCGCGAGGATGCGGGGCGTATCGTCGGGATCGGGACCGTCGTCGATGGTCAGCCAGACCTCGCGGGCGGCGGTGGTGAAGCGCTGATGCACGCGGAGGAGGCCCTGCGCGCCGGGAACGAAGAGGTGGTAGGCGAGGAGTGCATCGGGCGCGAACCAGAGGGCGAAGGCGGGGCCCAGAGCGGAGCGGCCGATGAGGACGGCGGCGATTTTGCAGGCTAGGTTGAGGGCGACGATGAACACGGGCGAAGCACGGGAGGAACGATCGGGCTGAGAGTTGAGAGCTGAGAGTTGAGAGCCCGAACCGGAAGTTGTGCGTGGGCGGCGGCGACCGAGCGGGGGCGAGACGCCCCGAGGACGCGATCCACGGGCGGGACGCCCGTGCCACTTCAGGCCGTGAGCGGGGCGTCGAGGAGCGTGACTTCGATTTCGACGTTGAGCGCGGCGCGGCAGATATCGGAGCGGATGTAGTTCACGTGGTCGCCGGCGATGAGGAGGTGCGCGGCGAGGGTGGCGGCGATGGCGGGATAATCGGCGGCGTGGCGGATATAAACTTTGAGGTGGCGGGCGGCGGCCTGGTGGGCGGCGAGAGTTTCGCCGACGCCGGAGGCGCGACCGATGGCGCGGAGGTTTTCGAGGGTGTGGCCGAGCTGTGCGGCGGTGTCGCCGGGGGCGAGCGTGGTGTGACCGGTGATCGCCGCGGTGCCGGAAATGAAGACGTCGGCGCGGGACTCGGGGCGGGGGACGACGGTGGCGCGAGCGAAGCTGGGTGGGCGCGGGCCGTGTTCGCGGGGGTAGGCGTAGGCGGGGACCTGGCGGGGATTTTCGAAGTGGCGGACGGGATGGGCGCTCGCGGCGAAGATCACGGCGAGGGCTGCGGATTCGAGGCCGACGGCGGAGGCGGCGGGGAGGCGTTGGGTGAAGCCGGCACCGAGCTCGGCTTGGAAGGCGAGGGAGCGGCCGCGGCAGAAGGCCTGGTAGTTTTCGAGGCCGGTGGAGTCGGGCGCGTTGATTTTGGGAACGTAGTTCCAGATGCGGGCGAGCGTGCGGTCGCCGACGGCGCGGAAGAGGGCGGAGTAGAGACGGTGCGCGGCGGCCTCGGGTGCCTCATCGGGTGCGGCGGTGGCGCTGCCGAGCAGCCAGTCGCCGGAGTGGTAGAGCGTGAAATCGGCGGCGGTGCCGGCGGGTTGGAGCTCGCGAAAGATCGTCTCGGCGGGTTCGCCGCCGAGGAGGGGCAGGCCGAGGGGCCAGGCGGCGGGGGTGGAGGAAACCAGCGGAATGTGCAGCGACATGGGGCCGGAAATCACCGCAGCGTGGCACCGGCAAGCGGCAGAACGTGGAGGAAAGAGAAGGGGCGGCGGTGCATGATCACGAAGGAAGGTGGCGAATCACGCTGGGGCGGCGGGGGGCGCGCAAGGGGAATTTTATGGGGTAATCGCTGCATGGAGTTGGAGCTTGGTTTGAGGCCGGGCCAGCGGGTAGATGGGATAAATGCAGGCGACAGATTTTGATGTGGTGGTCATCGGCGGCGGCCCGGCGGGGAGCTGTGCGGCGGCGTTCGCGCGTCAGCGCGGGTTGAGCGTGTGCATCGTCGAGAAGGAGGCGTTTCCGCGGTTTCGCATCGGCGAATCGCTGTTGCCGATGGGCAACGCGGTGCTGAAGGCGGCGGGGGTGTGGGAGAAAATCGAGAGCGCAGGATTCGTGGAAAAATACGGCGCGCGTTTTTATCTGGCGGATGGATCGGCGGAAAAGACGGTGGATTTTTCGAAGGGCTATGTGGGCGGGTTGGAGCGGACCTTTCAAGTGGAGCGGGCGAAGTTCGACGCGCTGTTGCTGGAGCACGCACGGAGCCTGGGTGCGGAGGTGCGGATCGGCACGGCGGTGCGCGAGGTGCAGGAGGCGAAGGATCACGTGAGCGTGACGATGGGGGAGAACGGCGGAGCGGTGGCCGCAGTGACGGCGCGGTGGGTGATCGACTGCGCTGGGAGGGATAATCTTTACGGGAGTGAGCAGAAGCGTGCGGTCGATCCGGCGCGGTGGGCGCGGCGGGCGGCGGTGTATGCGCACTTCACGGGGGTGCCGCGGGCGGAGGGGCCGCGCGGGGGCGACACCGTGATAGTGCGGATGCCGGAGGGATGGTTTTGGCTGATCCCGATCGACACGGAGCGGACCTCGGTGGGGCTGGTGACGACGACATCGGCGTGGCGCGACCTTGGGGTGGAGCCGGAGGAACTGTTTCGGCAAACGGTGGCGGCGTCGCCGCGGTTGCGCGAACTGATGGGAGAGGCGGTGGCGGTGCAGCCGTATCGGGTGACGGCGGACTACAGTTATTTTCGAAAGGAACTGGCGGGGGCGCGGGTGGTGCTGGCGGGAGACGCGGCGGGATTTTTCGACCCGATTTTTTCGTCGGGCGTGTATGTTGCGACGTGGTCGGCGCAGCAAGCGGTGGCGATGATCGCGGAGGCGCAGGCGGCGGGGCGGGGTTTGAAGGACCGGGAGCGGGCGGGCTACACGCGGCGGGTGAAGGCGCACGCGGAGGTGTTTTGCCGGATGATCACGGCATTTTACGACAATGACAGTTTCGCGGTCTTCATGACGCCGAGGCCGCCGTGGGATCTGGGGCGCGGGCTGACATCGATCGTGGCGGGACACGCGCGGCTGATCTGGCCGCTGTGGTGGCGGTTTAAGATTTTTCTGGTGGTGTGCTGGCTGCAGAAATGGGTGCCGTTGGTGGCGCCGATTGATTATGAGGCAACGGTGATGCGGGGGTAGCGGAGCTGAGAGCGGAGAGCTGAGAGCGGAGAGCGGAGCGTGGAGGTGCGTGGCGAGTGGGCGGGGCTTGGGACTGTTCGGCCCGCACCCCGGCGCTGCGCGCCACCCCTCTTGCTAATGGGGATTTTGGGGAAGGAGGGAGGCGCTTCGCGCGGGGAGTGATGAGCTGGATTGCCGCGTCGCTGCGCTCCTCGCAATGACGGGGAGAGAGGGCGGGTCGGAGACCGCGCCCTACGCGTGGGGCGGGGCGGAGGACTGCGCGCTGCGCTGGGATCGCAAATAAATTTGCTCCTATGGGGGAGGTGCGGCGGAGTTCGCGGCCAATGACGACGTTTGATATCTCGGTGCGGTTTTTTATGCAGCTGGCGGTGATCTTGGTGGTGTGCCGACTGGTGAGCGCACTGGCGCGGAAGCTCGGGCAGCCTCCGGTGGTCGGCGAGATGATCGCGGGCGTGCTGATGGGACCGTCGCTGTTTGGGTTGATCGCGCCGGCGGCGCAGGCGTGGATTTTTCCGGCGGTTTCAAAGGCGGTGCTGTTTGCGGGGGCGCAGGTGGGGCTGGTGCTCTACATGTTTTGCGTGGGGTTGGAGTTTCGGCTGGATCTGCTGGGGGCGCGTTGGAAAAGCGCGGTGGTGATTTCGGCTTCGGGGATTTTAGCGCCGTTTGTTTTGGGCTGTGGGCTCGCGTGGTGGCTGCTGCAAAAGGGCGGTTTTTTTGCGGAAAAGATCACGATCGCGCAGGCGATGCCGTATATGGGAGCGGCGATGGCGATCACGGCGTTTCCGATGCTGGCGCGGATTATTTCGGAGCGGAAATTGAGTGGCACGACGGAGGGGACACTGGCGCTGGCGGCGGGCGCGATCGACGACGCGGCGGCGTGGTGCGTGCTCGCGCTGGTGTTGGCGGCGCTGGCGGGGCATCCGGCGCAGGCGATTTGGGCGGTCGCGGGCGGCGCGGGTTTTGTGGTTTTGCTGCGCGTGCTGCGGCCGGTGCTCGCGCGGATCGGTGCGCAGTGGCAGCGGAGCGATGATGACCGGCGCGCGGCGTTGACCACGGTGCTCGTGCTGCTGATGCTGGCGGCGTGGTTCACGGACACGATCGGGCTCTATGCGGTGTTCGGGGCGTTTTTTCTCGGGGCGGCGTGGCCGCGCGGGGAGTTTTCCGAATACGTGCGGGGGACCATCGAACCGCTCGCGTCGCGGCTGTTGCTGCCGCTGTTCTTCATCTACTCGGGATTGAACACGCGGTTCGACCTGCTGACGAATCCGACGTTGTGGTTGGTGGCGCTGGTGGCGCTGGCGGCGGCGGTGGCGGGCAAGGCGGGGGCGTGCTACCTCGCGGCGCGGGCCTGTGGGGAAACGTCGCGGACGGCGTGGGGTATCGGGATGCTCATGAACGCGCGCGGGCTGATGGAGCTGATCATTTTGAACATCGGGCTCGAACGCGGGCTCATCACGCCGACGCTGTTTTCGATTTTGGTGTTCATGGCCATCGTGACGACGCTGATGGCGACGCCGCTTTTCAATCTCGTGCAGCGGATGCCGGTGACGGGATCGGCGCGCGCGGGCGCAGGTGGCGGATGAGGCGGTGGCAGAAGATGGAGACGATCACGACGTAGGCGGTCAGGATGGCGCCGCCCTGCAGGTTCATATGGCGGAAGAAATCACCGGCGAGAATGCCCATGGAGGTGTTGAGCAGATTGGCGATGAGGCCGGCGAAGAAGTAAGACCGGAAGGGGAGGTCGGCGACGGCGAGGAGGTAGTTTTTAGCGAAGTAGGGCGGGCCGGGGATGAGGTTGACGAGGAGGGCGACGGAGAAGGATTCGCCGGCGGGAGCGCGGGGGAGCGTGAAATCGTAGCGGGCGAGCCAGCGGTGGATCGGCGCGGCGAGCCAGCGGCGGCCGGCGAGGTAGCTGAAGAGCAGGTGCAGTGTGAGCGCGGGAGCCATGAGCAGCAGCGCGGGACCGAGGCCGAAGCGGAGGCCGGCGGCGAGGGCGAGCACGCTGAGGGGGAAACCGATGAGGGGCAGAATGACGAGGGCGGCGAAGGCGGGCCACGGACCGAGGGTCATCGCGTGTTGGGCGAGGGCGCGGGATTCGTCGCGCCAGATCCAGGTGGCCACTCCGAGCGCGGTGAGGCCGAGCGCGGCGAGGAGGAAGAGACCGCGACGATGGGACGCGCGGGCGGAGACTGAAGGCGAGGGCGGCAACGGAGGAGTGGCGCGGGAGTGGGGGGCGATGGTGAAAGGCCGCGCGCGGAGCACATGGCGCACCGCGGAGCACGGCCGACCTCGGAGCACGGCCGACCTTCAGTAACCGCTCTCGGCGAGCTGGCGGCGAAGGGCGGCGAGGGCGGCGGCGGCTTCGAGGGCGGGGCTCTGCTTCCAGACGCACTCGATGGTGAGGCGTTCGTTGTAGCCGACTTTTTTGAGGGCGCGGAAGAAGGGACGGAAGTCGTCGCCGTTTACGCCGGGGGCGGCGCGATCTTTGTCCTCGGCGAGGTGGGCGTGGTGGATGGGGCCGACGCGCAGGATATCGTCGGGCGACTCGCCGTTGCGGAGCATGTGGAAGAGATCGACGAGGAGTTTGACGGCGGGGTGGTCGGCGCGACGGACGGCCTCGGCGCCCTCGATGATGGTGTTGACGAGATTGCACTCCACGCGGTTGAGCGGCTCGACGACGAGGGTGACGCCGCAGGCCTGCGCGAGCGGCGCGAAGAGGCGCAGGGCTTCGACGTATTGCTCGAAAGCGCGGGCGGTGGAAAAGCCCTCGGGAATCATGCGGGCACCGGCGCTGCCGAAGACGATGATGCTCATGCCGATTTCTTGCGCGCGGCGGAAGGCGGTCTCGGCGTAGGCGCTGAGGGCGGCGGTGTCCACGGCTGGCCCGACGACTTTCGACGTGGGCGGGAGGAAGCAGTTGGATGCGGGCATCGGGAGCGGACAGGCGCGGAGCGCGGCGACGTGCGCGGCGAACTCGGCGGCGGGCGCGAGGGGCAGGAGGAAATTCTGCACGTGGCCCTCGATGAAATCGAAACCGTAAGGCTTCGGGAGGGTGGCGAGCGTGGCGGGGTCGAGGCAGAGGCCGAGTTGCATGGGGGAATTTTAACGAGGGAGGGGGTGGGGGCGCACGGTTAAATTTAGGACGGGGTGCTGCGCTGAGAAAACTATGCGGGTAGATGAGGCCGTCTCCTTTTCCATGAGGGAGCCTGCAAACGGAAGTATATTGGTTTCAGGGTCGGCGAAAAGAGAGAGAGACAGGGGCGGAACGGAGTCGGAGTTTTGGCCACAAAGAGCCCAAAAAGATCCTGACTACGGCGGAGTCGACATAGCGCCCATAGGCGCGCGGGAGGTGGGGACGAAGCCATCGGGGCTTATGTGATGTCGGCGTCTTGCCGCTTTATACCAACGTATGGATATATCTGGACGATAGTCGAACGACCACTCGCTCGCAGCTACATAAGTCAAAAACTCAATTGACGTTGGTATTACGTCGAACTCACGGGCGGGACGCCCGTGCCACATTTCTATCTGCGGAGAAATCAGCCGGAGACGAGGTGGGCCCGGATGTAATCGAAGCTGATTTTCAGGGAGTCGAAGGGGCTGCCGGGGCAGGTGTCCTGCTCGACGATGAACCACTGGCAACCGCCGGCCTCGGCGGCAGCGATGATTTCAGGAAAGGGGAGCGTGCCCTGGCCGATCTCGCAGTGGTTGGGTTTGTTTTCCGTAGTGTAGCCGTAGTCCTTGAGGTGGATGAAGGGCATACGGCCGCGGAGTTTTTTGCACCAGGCGACGACATCGCCGCCGCCGTAGTGAATCCAGTAGGTGTCGATCTCGCCGACGAGATTTCGCGGATTGGTGTGGGCGTAAATGTAATCGAGCGCGGGTGCGCCGCGGTAGCGCACGAACTCGATGCCGTGATTGTGATAACCGAGGGTGAGGCCGGCGGCGCGGAGGTGGGCGCCGGCGGCGTCGAGCTTGCGGACGAGGGTCTCGACCTGGGCGGAGTTCGTGAAATCGACGTCTTTGGGAAACGGAAAGGCGGTGAGCTTGCAGCCGAGGGCGTGGAGGCGGGTGACGACCTTTTCGGGTTCGTCGAGGATGGTGGCGGCGGGCTCGTGGGTGGCGCAGAGGGTGAGGCCGGTGTCACGAAGGATGGCGACGATCTCGGCTTCGGAGATGGGGCCGCCGCCGCTGACTTGAACGGCGGTGTAGCCGATGGCGCGGATTTTTTTGGCGGTGGCGGCGAGGTCGGCGGCGGTCTGGCAGTGGTCGCGGACGGTGTAGAGTTGCGCGGCGACCTGGGAGAGTTTCATCGCGTGGGAGGCGCAGGAGGGAGAAGGGACTGCGTGGGGGGAGGGACGGGCGAGAGGGCGGGCGCGAAGCACGCGTGGAGAATCTAGCTGGATCGCCGCGGCGCTGCGCTCCTCGCAATGACAGGGGGCGCGGAGGGCGGGTCGGAGACCGCGCCCTACGGTTGGACGGAATTACTTGCCGAAGGATTTGGAGAAATCCTCGGCGCCGGCGGTGGTGGTGGTGACGGCTTTTTTCTTCGGTTTGCGGCGGGCGGAGGCGGCGATCTTCTGCTGGAGAAATTTCTCGTAGCGGGCGGCGTCGAGCGGGAGGGCGATGGTTTCATCGGTCCACGCGGAGAGCAGCATGGCGTTGGCGAGTTCGACGGAGTGGATGCCCTCGGCGGCGGGGGAAACGAGCGGGGTGCCGTCGAGGATGGCGTCGGTGAAATTTTTAAGGATCTCGTTGTGCTGGCCACCGTGATTGGCGGCGGAGATGGCGACCTCCCACGTGTCGGGCTGGGCGAAGGCGCCTTTGGTCGTGCGGGAGAACTCGGTCATCGGCGTCTCGTTACGCGTGTAGGAAATCTTGTCGTTTTCGTAAACGATCTTGCCGCGTTCGGCGGTGATTTCGAGGCGGTTGGTGCCGGGGGCTTCGCCGGTGGAGGTGATGAAGACGCCGGTGGCTCCGTTGGCGAATTCGAAGTAGGCGGTGACGTCGTCCTCGACCTCGATGGCGTGGTATTTGCCGAAGCCGCAGTGGGCGCGGACGCGCTTGGGCAGGCCGAACATCCACTGGAAGAGATCGAGGTTGTGCGGGCACTGGTTGAGGAGGACGCCGCCGCCCTCGCCGGCCCACGTGGCGCGCCAGCCGCCGGAGCCGTAGTAGGCCTCGGTGCGGAACCAATTTGTGATGATCCAATTCACGCGGCGGATCTCGCCGAGTTCGCCGCTGCGGATGAGGTGGCGGATTTTTTGGTAATACAGGTCGGTGCGCTGGTTGAACATCGCGGCGAAGACCTGCTTTTTGTTTTTGTGCGCGGCGTTGAGGCGGAGGGCGTCGGCTTTGTGGACGGAAACGGGTTTCTCCACCATGACGTGGAGGCCGGCCTTGAGGGCGCGGATGCCGAGGGTGGTGTGCTGATAGTGGGGCGTGGCGATGATGAGGGCGTCGATGGTGCCGGAATCGATCATCTCGTCGGCCGTGGCGAAGGCTTTCACGGTGGGAAAGCGGCTGCAGCGGGCGAAATCGAAGTCGGAGACGGCGGCGAGTTCGAGGCGGGGCACCTTGCCGGCGAGAATACTGGTGGCGTGGGATGCGCCCATATTACCAAGGCCGACGATGCCGATGCGGACGTTATTCATAGGAAATAATCAGAGCGGGATGGGGTAGCTAAGAATCGCAATCACACGGAAGATGCGAGGTGGAGGCTGCAAACATTTTTGCGCGGAGCGGTGATTTGCGGGGTGGGATTAAAACTATGCCGAAACACGGAATCGCGGGATCATTCTTTGTGTCTCCGTGCTTATGATGAAGGATTGGGCGGGTCGGGACCGGAATCGGAGTTTCACCACGGAGGCACAGAGACACAAAGGGACGGAAAGGAGGCAGACGGGGGCGACTGTGCTCCCGCCGGACGTTGAAACGCAGAGGGCGAATCGAACGGCAGCCGAGCGTCTCCACGGTTTAAACACACCCGTGATTTGCGGGACGGCGCGATGATTGGGAGCGTCCGGGAAAAGACCTGAAAAAGCACTTGCCTCCGGCGAAGGCATCCAGCTTTGTGACCCTTCATCTGTTCGGGCTGTAGCGTAGCCTGGTAGCGCGCTTGCATGGGGTGCAAGAGGTCGTGAGTTCGAATCTCACCAGCCCGACCATTTTCCCCGTTACGTCCAACGTAGTCAAAAGACGTAACTTCCCAGATATCAGAGGAGATTTATGGAATTACGAGATTTTTTGCTCGTGACTCAGGGTGATTGCTCAGGACTGAATTTGATCCGTTTT
>JANXLP010000713.1 GCA_025355125.1 Opitutaceae bacterium
CGAGGTCGCTGACCTGGATGTTCTCGAGCTTCAGGCCGAGATCCTCGGTGATGCAGCGGCCGCCGGCGAGGACCGCGATGTCCTCGAGCATGGCCTTGCGGCGATCGCCAAAGCCGGGGGCCTTGACGGCGCACACGTTGAGCGTGCCGCGAATCTTGTTCACGACGAGGGCCGCGAGAGCTTCGCCTTCGACTTCCTCGGCGATGACGAGGAGGGGCTTGCCGCTCTTGGCGACGGTCTGGAGCAGCGGGAGCATGTCCTGCAGGCTCGAGATCTTCTTCTCGTGGATGAGCACGTAAGCGTCCTCAAGGACGGCTTCCTGGCTCTCGGCGTTGGTCGTGAAGTAGGGCGAGAGGTAGCCCTTGTCGAACTGCATACCTTCGACGACGTCGAGGGTGGTCTCGATGGACTTGGCCTCTTCGACGGTGATGGTGCCGTCCTTGCCGACCTTGTCCATGGCGTCGGCGATGATGTCGCCGATCGTCTCGTCCCAATTCGCGGAGACGGTCGCGACCTGGCGAATTTCTTCGCGGTCGGAGACCTTCTTCGAGACGCGAGCGAGCTCGGTGACGGCGGCCTCAACGGCTTTGTCGATGCCGCGCTTGAGGTAAACCGGGTTGGCGCCAGCGGTGACGTTCTTGAGGCCTTCGCGATAAATGCCCTCGGCAAGCACGGTGGCGGTGGTGGTGCCGTCGCCGGCGCTGTCGGAGGTCTTGGAAGCGACTTCCTTCACCATCTGCGCGCCCATGTTCTCGTAGGGATCGGGGAGCTCGACTTCCTTGGCGACGGTGACGCCGTCCTTGGTGACGGTCGGCGAGCCGAATTTTTTGTCGATGACGACATTGCGTCCCTTCGGCCCGAGGGTGACCTTGACGGCGCGGGAGAGCAGCTCGACGCCGCGGAGAATTTTTTGACGAGCAGCCTCGTCGAACAGGAGTTGTTTAGCAGGCATGTGTTTTTGAGTAAGTGATTAAAATTATAGTTTCGGGAAACGGCCTCCTCAGACGAGGACGCCGAGGATGTCGTCTTCGCGGACGAGCTTGTATTTGACGTCGTCGATTTTGACTTCGTTGCCGCCGTATTGGGCGATGAGAACGCGGTCGCCGACCTTGACTTCGAAGGCGGTGATTTTGCCGTCTTCGTCCTTCTTGCCGGTGCCGAGGGCGATGACTTCGGCCTCCTGCGGCTTTTCTTTGGCGCTGTCCGGGATGATGATCCCGCCGCGAACTTGTTCTTTTTCCTCGAGGTGCTTCACGAGAACGCGATCACCGATGGGTTTGATTTTTACTTTGGCCATATGGATTTGTTTTTGGACTGAAGGTTGGAGTGTTTGTTTTGTGGGTTTCAACAAAGCGCGCCGTTCGGGGAAAACCGCCACGGCGCGCAAGGGATTGAAAATTATTTTTTCTTCTCGTCGTCGACGACCTCGAAGTCGGCATCGACCACATCGGCTTTCTTCTCGGGCTTTTTGCCGGACGAAGAGGAAGAGCCGCCGGCCGATTGCTCGGGACCGGCGTCGCCCGGGGCTGCACCGGCTGCGCCGGCCGCTTGCGCGGCGGCTTGGACATCGGCGTAGAGTTCCGCGCCCACCTTGGAGAGCTTCTCCATCGCGGACTTCATGCGGTCGCCGTCGTTGCTCTCGAGATCCTTCTTCGCGTCGGCGAGGGCGGTCTCGATGTTCGATTTTTTGTCGGCGGGGATTTTATCACCGGCGTCTTTCAGCGTTTTTTCGAGCTGGTAGATGGTGGTGTCGAGCTGGTTCTTCGTCTCGACGGCGTCGCGGCGCTTCTTGTCCTCGGTGGCGTTGAGCTCGGCTTCCTTGGTCATCTTCTCGACCTCTTCCTTCGAGAGACCGGAGGAACCTTGGATGGTGATCTTTTGATCTTTGCCCGTGCCGAGATCCTTGGCGGAAACGTGGAGGATGCCGTTCGCATCGATGTCGAACGTGACCTCGATCTGCGGCGTGCCGCGCGGCGCCGGCGGGATGCCGTCGAGCTTGAACGTGCCGAGCGTCTTGTTGTCTTTCGCCATCGGGCGCTCGCCCTGGAGGACGACGATTTCGACGCCGGGCTGGTTGTCGCTGTAAGTGGAAAACGTCTGCGTCTTCTTCGACGGGATCGTGGTGTTGCGCGGGATCATCGCGGTCGCGACGTCGTTCGCCGTCATGATGCCGAGCGTCAGCGGGGTGACGTCGAGGAGGAGCACGTCGCGGACTTCGCCCTTGAGCACGCCGCCCTGAATGGCCGCGCCGATGGCGACGACTTCATCGGGATTCACGCCTTGGTGCGGCGGTTTGCCGCCGAGGTTTTTCGCGATTTCGACCACCTTGGGCATGCGGGTCATGCCGCCGACGAGCACGAGTTCGTCGATCTTGTCGGAGGTGAGCGCCGCGTCTTTGAGACAGTTCTTAAACGGCGCGATGCAGCGCTCGAAAAGGCTTTCGCAGATCTGCTCCATCTTCGCGCGGCTGAGCTGCACATTGAGATGCTTCGGGCCGGAGGCGTCCGCCGTGATGAACGGCAGGTTGATGTCCACGGACGTCGTCGAGGAGAGCGCGATCTTGGCTTTCTCGGCCTCTTCCTTGAGGCGTTGGAGCGCCATCGGATCTTTGCGGAGATCGATGCCGCTTTCCTTTTTGAAGGTGTCAACGAGCCAGCCGATCAGGGCCTCGTCCCAATTGTCGCCGCCGAGGTGGGTGTCGCCATTGGTGGCCTTCACCTCGAACACGCCGTCGCCGATTTCGAGCACGGACACGTCGAACGTGCCGCCGCCCAAATCGAACACGGAAATCTTTTCGTCCTTCTTCTTATCGAGGCCGTAGGCGAGCGACGCGGCGGTCGGCTCGTTGATGATGCGGAGCACCTCAAGGCCGGCGATCTTGCCGGCGTCCTTGGTGGCCTGACGCTGGGAGTCGTTAAAATAAGCAGGGACCGTGATCACGGCCTGCGTGATCTTCTCGCCGAGGTAGGCTTCGGCGTCGGCCTTCAGCTTGCCGAGCACGAACGCTGCGATCTGCTCGGGCGCGAACTGCTCGGTCTTCTCGTTGGATTGAACCTCGATGTAAGCGTCGCCGTTTTTGCCCGCGACGACCTTGTAAGGCATGTTCTTCGACTCCTCGGTCACCTCGGTGAGCTTGCGGCCGATGAAACGCTTCGCCGAGAAAACGGTGTTGCGCGGGTTGGTGATGGCCTGGCGTTTGGCCGCTTGGCCGACCAGACGCTCGCCGGTCTTGGTAAACGCGACGACGGACGGCGTGGTGCGCGCGCCCTCAGCATTGGGGATAACGACCGGTTCGCCGCCTTCCATGACAGCCATACAAGAGTTGGTGGTGCCGAGATCGATGCCTAGAATTCTGCTCATATATACCACCGCTTCAGCAACGCATGTGCCTCGATTATCCAACCAAAGCTAAGCCCTTAACTACATACGCTTAAAAAACAAAACACGCCCGATCTGAACCCGCTCTTTCGCTCACATTCAGGCCAATCTGTCTCACCCTAAGATCGCCCTGCCCGTTTTCATGACACACTCAGCGTCTCAGTTGAATTTTTCAAATCAGTGCCTACGGTTCGCCCTATGGAAATGGAAATCAACGTGCCCGACGAAGTCCCGGTCATGACCCTGCCCAACGTCGCCTTTTTCCCGCAGTCGCTCATGCCGCTTCACATCTTCGAGCCCCGCTACCGGCGGATGCTCAGCGATGTCCTCGCCACCAACCGCATTTTCGCCATCGCCGGCCTCGACCAACGCCAGCTCGGCCGATCCGGCACCATCGAGCCGCAGCACCGCATCGCCGGCATCGGCATCGTCCGTGCCTGCCAAAAAAACGACAACGGCACCTCCAATCTTCTCATCCAAGGCCTCTGCCGCGCCGAGATCAGCGAGATCATCAGCGACACCCCCTACCGCCGCATCCGTGTCCGCACCCTCACCAGTGAGCCCGGCGCCACCGCGACCGAAAACGAGCGCCTCCGCTCCGAACTCGCCCGTCTCATCGCCCTCAAACTGAAACTCGCCGACACCGACGCCGGCGAACTCACGACTTTTCTAAAGACCGTCGCCGACCCCGAGACCTTCATCGACATCGCCGCCTTCAGCCTCTGCGAAAACCCCGCGTTGAAGCAAACGCTCCTCGAAACCCTCGACGTCCACCGCCGCTTCCAGCTCTTCAACGGCGAACTCCGTCACGACATCGAGCAGATCAAACTCCGCCGCAAACTTCAGGGCGGCCTCGCCGACGACCGCATCGCGGATAATTAAATCGGCGCCGGCCGGAGTTTTCGGGGGCCACAGCCTCGCCAAAATGGAGCCGACAATCGGACTTGAACCGATGACCTGCTCATTACGAATGAGCTGCTCTACCAACTGAGCTATGTCGGCGAACTAAACTGCGCTGAACTACCCGCGCGAAGTTCGGAAGAAACTCGCCACCTCCGCAAGGGCAAGCCTCATTTTCCCGCCGTGCCGCCGCTCTCCGCCGATCTCTTCGATTACCACCTCCCAGCGCACCTCGTCGCCCAGACGCCCGCCGTGCGCCGAGACCAGTCTCGCCTCCTCGTCGTGGATCGCGCCACGCACACGACCTCGCACCACACCTTCGCCGATCTCCCTCAGTTCCTCCGCCCCGGCGACACCCTTTTCCGCAACAACGCCTCCGTCCTCCCCGCCCGCCTCCACGCCCGCCGCCCCACCGGCGGCCAAGTCGAGTGCTTCCTTCTCCGCCCCGCCGAAGGCTACGCCGGCCAGACGTGGCGCTGTCTCATCAAGCCAGGGAAAAAACTCCCCGTCGGCGCGACGTTCAGCGACGAAGCCCGGGCCTTCATCGGGGAAATTGTCGCGCGCGAGCCCGACGGTTCCGCCTGCGTGCGTTTCACGACCGCTGGAGATGAATCCGTTGTCACCGTCGCGAATCGAATCGGAGAAGTGCCGCTGCCACCTTATATCACCCGCGATGCCACCGCTCTCGCCAACCCATCTATTTCAGCCGATAGGGAACGCTACCAAACCGTTTACGCCAACCCCGCCCGCCAAGTCGCCGTCGCCGCGCCCACCGCCGGCCTGCACTTCACCCCCGAACTGCTCGCCACCCTTTCGGCTCAAGGTGTCCACGCCGCCGATCTCACCCTCCACGTCGGCCTCGGCACATTTAAGCCCATCACCACCGACACCATCGAGGCCCACGCGATTCACCGCGAACTCTACGAAATTCCCGTCGCCACGCAGCGCGCGCTCTTCCCTCCCCTGACCGGTCGCCGCATCGCCGTCGGCACGACTTCTGTGCGCACCATCGAGGATTTCCTCGCCACCCACTCCGCACCGCTCGATCACCCGCTCCTCGCCGAGGCCGGCATCTTCATCTACCCGCCCCGCCCTTTCCGCGGCATCGACGCCCTCATCACCAATTTCCACCAACCCCGCTCCACCCTGCTCTGCCTCGTCGCCGCTTTTCTCGCGCCCGACTCGACCGATGGCATCGCGTGGCTGCGCACGATCTATGCTGAGGCCATCGCCCGTGACTACCGCTTCTTTAGCTACGGCGACGCCATGCTCATCCTTTAAATAATCCTGCAATCCGCTTCGCCCGCGTGACGTTTTCGCGTCACCTCATTCAAAAGTAACTTATTTGGTTGCATATCGCCGCAACTCGCTTTTTGTCCCCTCCCGAATCGTTAAACATCAAAGCATCCAACCACTCCTCAACATGAAAACATCCGCCAAACTCATCCTCGTCGCCGCGCTCGCGCTCGGCTTCATCCGCTCCGCCTCCGCCGCCGTCGAGACCTACGACATCGACTCCGTCCACTCGACCCTGAGCTTCAGCCTCCGCCACTTGGTCTCCAAGTTCACCGGCAACTTCGGCAAAGTCAGCGGCTCCCTCACTGTTGATCGCGACAACCTCGAGAAGAGCTCGGTCTCGGCCCTCATCGACATCGCCTCGGTCAACACCGCCAGCGAGAAGCGCGACGCCCATGTGAAGAGCCCTGATTTCTTCGACCTCTCTAAATACACCACCGCCACCTTCAAGAGCACCTCTTGGAAAAAGACCGGCGAAGACTCCTTCGACATCACCGGCGACCTGACCATCAAGGACGTCACCAAGCCCGTCGTCCTCAAAGCCAAGCTCCTCGCCTTCGGTGACGGCATGGGCGGCGCCAAACTTTCCGGCTGGGAAGCCACGGCCGTGATCAAGAAATCCGATTTCGGCCTCGCTGGTCCCGCCATGCTCTCCAAAGTCCTCGGCGACGACGTCACGATCAACATCGGCATCGAAGCCGGCATGAAGAAATAATCGTCCTTTGATTTCCTTCCTTAAAAAAGGGCGGCCGCAAGGCCGTCCTTTCTTTTTGCCCACATCGTCGCACACTGCTCCTCCGCACCGCCCATGACCGACGACGAACTCCAAACCCTGATCGAAGACGCCACCGCCGATTTCTCCCTCGGCGAGACCGACACCGCCCTCGCCAAGCTTGCCCGCGCCACCGCCGCCGCGCCCGCTTCCTTCGAAGCCTGGCACGCTCTCGCTGAAATCAATTTCTCCGTCCGCCACCTCGACGCCGCCCTCGCCGCCGCCGAGCGCGCCCACGCCCTCCAGCCCGCCGATCTCTTCATCAACACCACCCTTTCCCGCATCTGGATAGAACGCGGCGACAAAGCCCGCGCCGAACACTTCGGCGCCCAGGCCAAAATCCAAAGCTGGAAGGAACAGCTCAAATCCCCGCCCGCCGCCGACGCCAGCACCTTGCACTGAGCGCCCCCGCCCGCCCGTTGACACCCGCTCCCGCGCCCCGGTAATTTCTCCGTCTTATGGAAGCTCCGGCCTACGTTTTGGAATTCGAAAAACCTCTCCGCGAACTCTCGAATCAACTCGATGAACTGCGCCAGCAGTCGATCGAGACCAACGTGGACCTCGCCAAGGAAATCCACGGCATCGAAAAGAAAATCGACGCCACCCAGCGCGAGATCTACTCCGCCCTTTCCCCCTGGCAGAAGGTCCAGGTCGCACGCCACCCGAAGCGCCCC
>JANXLP010000057.1 GCA_025355125.1 Opitutaceae bacterium
TCGGCCCAGTAGGCGGTCGCGAGGAGATTCTTCATCGGCGAGTGCGTGCCGAAGGTCGTGTCGCTCGGGATGCAGAGCCAGTCGCCATAATTATTGGCGAGGTCGTTGAGGCGGAGGCCGGAGGGATTTTTCGCTTCTAGCCAGTCGAGCCATTTGACCATCGCGGGCCAATGGCGCTCGACGAGGCGCAGGTCGCCGTAAACGCGCCAGAGCGTGTAGGGAATGCTGATACCGCCATCGGCCCAGCCGGCGGCGCCACCGAGACCGCCAAAGCCGACGAAATTTTCGCCCTCGCGGAGGCGCGGCGCGGTGTCGGGGAAAATGCCGTCGGGGGTCTGCGCGTCCACGATGTCGGTCATCCACTTCGTGAAGAAGGCGGCGACATCCATGTTGTAGGTCGCAGTGCGGAGAAAGACCTGCGCGTCGCCCATCCAGCCGAGGCGCTCGTCACGCTGCGGGCAATCGGTGGGGACAGAGAGGAAGTTATCTTTCTGCGACCAGAGTCCGTTAAGCCAGAGACGATTTACGCCGGGGTGAGAGCACTCGAAATGACCGGCGGGCGGGGTCGCGGAGTGGATGACGAGGCCGGTCACGGTAGCAACGTCGGGAGCAAACTTGTAACCTAATAGGTTACAAGTGGCGGGGGGGTGGGTGGCGGGAGGGACGGCGGTGAGTTCGACGTATTGGAAGCCGTGGAAGGTGAAATGCGGTTGGTAAATTTCGTCGGCGGCGCCGCGGGTGATGTAGGTGTCGATGGATTGGGCGCGACGGAGGTTTTCGACGTAAAGCGTGCCGTCGGGGTTGAGGCGTTCGCCGTGACGGAGTTGGACGCGGGTGCCGGCGGGGAGATCGTGGAGGCGGAGACGGACGAAGCCGGCGATATTTTGCCCGAGGTCGTAGATCCACACGCCGGGGGAGACTTCGTTGAGCGAGATCGGCGTGAGCTCGGCGGTGACTTGGACGGGCTCGGCGCGTTGGGCGACGAGGGGAACGGAGGGCGCGGGGATTTCGCGGGCGGGGAGCGGCGGGTTAGGGATAACCCGCCCTACCTCGGAATCGGGCTCGCGGCGGGCGTCGTAGATTTCGCCCATCATGAAATCGGAGGCGAGGATCGGGCCGGTGGCGCAGGACCACGAGTCGTCGGTGCCGAGGGTCAGGCGGGTGCCATCGGCGAGTTCGACTTCGAGTTGGAGGAGGAGGGAATTTTCGAGGGAACCGTAGCGGGCGCGGGTTTCCTGCCAGCCGACGTAGCCGGTCCACCAGCCGTCACCGAGGGTGGCCGCGAGGACATTGCGCCCGGGAAGGAGGAGCGCGGTGACGTCGTAGGTGCGGTAGTGGATGCGCTTGTCGTAGTCGGTCCACTCGGGCGCGAAGAGATCGGTGCCGACGCGGCGGGAGTTGGCGGTGAGCTCGAAGAGGCCGCGGGCGGTGGCGTAAACAGTGGCACGGGTGACGGCGGCGGGGAGATCGAACTCGCGGCGGAAGACGGCGGGCGTGCCGGGCGCGCTGAGTGTTGGCGCGCTGGCGGCGGGATCACGGGCGTTGATCGCGGGATCGGCGGCGATCCAGTGCGCGGACCAATCGGTGGGCGCGAGCAGGCCCATCGTCCAGAGCGCGGGAGCCGAGAGAATCGCGGCGCCGGTTTCGTCCCAGATCTCTACGCACCAGTGGCACGCATCGCGGGAGGCGAGCGGTGAGCCAGCGTAGGCGATGTGAGTGGTGCGGTCGCTTTCGACGCGGCCGGAGTCCCAGCGGTCGGGGAGGCCGGCGGTGAGTTTCGCGGGCGTGGTGGCGACGCGGAGGCGGTAGGCGAGTTGGCGCGCGCCACGTCGTGACGAGACGAGTTGCCAGCTGAGGCGTGGGGCGAGTTCGTCGAGGCCGAGGGGATCGACGAGGTATTCGCAGCGGAGGTGGGCGACTGCGGAGTCGGTCATACCGGATCAGGCTTGGGCGCGCTCGGTTTCGATCTGCTCCAGCGATTTGCCGGAAGTGTCGGGCATGAAGAAATAGCCAACGGCCCCGCTGATGGTGAGGAAGAGCGTGAGGAGCCCGGCGATTTTGCCGATGCCGGCGCTGGCGAGGATCGGCACGAAGAAGCTCCAAATGCCGAGAATAATGCGGGCGAAGCCGAAGGTGAAACCCTGCGCGGTGCCACGGAGCATAGTGGGGAAAAGCTCCTGACTGAAAACCTTGTAGAACGCTTCGCCGGCGAGCGCGGCACCCCCGGTGAAGAGAACGATGTTGGCGATGATGACCGGGATGTTGAACGGGAGAAAAAGGAAGAGCGCGTAGGCGATGATCTGCATGACCGCGCCGATAGCCCAGAGGCGTTTTCGGGTGGCGTGATTGCGGTCGGAGAAGCGCATGAAGACGGTGACCGTCACGATCATCATGATGACGAAGCCGGCGCTCGAGAGGGCGACGCTGGCGGCCTGGCTGCCGGCGTTGAGCGTGCGGATGATGTAGGGCGTGAAAATGCCGGCGGTGCCAGCGGCAAGGTTCCAGAAGAGATAGATCGTGGCGGTCCAGACGAGGGCGCGGAAATTGGCGCCGGCGAAGAGTGCCTTCACCTGGTGCTTCGGAGCGGGTGCGGCTTTGGAGGCTTCTTTCCAGCGGGCGGATTCGGTGAGGCCACGTCGCATCGCCCACGTGACGATGGCGGCGACGAAGAGATGCAGGAACACGATGCGGATACCCAACATGCCGAGTGGTGCCAGCACGAGCGCGAGGCAGAGCACCACGACGGGGCCGAGACACCAAGCGACCTGGGTGAAGCCGAGGAGTTTTCCACGGGCTTTGGCCGGAGCGAGTTCGCCCACGAGGGCGAGCGAGGTGGGCACATCGACGCCGACGGCGATGCCGACGACAAAGGTGCCGACGAAGAGCATCTCCTGGTTCACCGCGAGCGCGATACAGAGGATGCCGGCGGCATAGACCATGAGGTCGTATTGGTAGATAAACTTGCGGCCGAGCTTGTCGCCGAGCCAACCGCCACCGAGCGCACCGATGGCGCAGCCGATGGCGTTGGGGCCGATCGCGGCGAGAGCTCCGATGGCACCGTTACTAAGATTCAGGTAGGTCTGGAATACGGCGAGGCCGGCGCCGAGCGCGACGATGGAGCCGGCGTCGAGGTAGGAGGCCATGCCGGCGAGCGCGGACCATTTCCATTGCTGGCGGGTGATCTCGCCGGTGTCGGCGACGGAGGCGGGGACAGGGTCGGAGAAGGCAGGGGTTGAGGGCACGATAGAGGGGACGGGGTTGGTTGAAGGAGGATGGAAAGGGACTGAAGAAAGCTCGGCGCGAAATTAACGCGCGGGAAGCCACACGCTCATGTCGGTGTCGCCGCGATTGCCCCACGCGTAGTAGGGGACGGCTTTGAGGGTGATGGCGCGCGGAGCGCGGGCGGCGGCTTCGCGG
>JANXLP010000059.1 GCA_025355125.1 Opitutaceae bacterium
CCGCGAAGCCGCCCGCCTCGCCAACGCCGACGACTTCATCTCCGCCTTCCCCGCAGGCTACGCCACGCTCGTCGGCGACCGCGGGATCCAGCTCTCCGGCGGCCAGCGGCAACGCATCGCCATCGCACGCGCCATTCTCAAAAACCCCGCCATCCTCATCCTCGACGAGGCCACCAGTTCCCTCGACAGCGAGAGTGAGCGGCTCGTGCAGATCGCGCTCGAGCGCCTCATGCAGGGCCGAACCACCTTCATCGTCGCCCACCGCCTTGCCACGATCCGCACCGCCAACCGCATCGCGGTGCTCGAAGCCGGCCGCGTGGTGGAACTCGGCAACCACGCCGAATTGTCCGCCCGACCCGAAGGTCTCTATCGCCGGCTGAGTTCGCTGCAATTCGGCCAGCCGGGCGTGGTAACCTGCCCCGCCTAATCCCTTCAAAAAAAACGCCCCGGGCCGTAAAGGCCCGAGGCATGAGCGCGGTCGGTGACGATAAAAAGTAAAACGCTCAGCGAGCGTTCTTCTTTTCGCGCTTGGCGGCTTTTTTCTCAGCCGGCGTTTTCAGAGGCTGTTTCTTTTCCGTTTTTTTGGAGTTCTGTGTTTTGGCCATGGTTGAGTTGAAATTACCGCCCGCTCCGGAGGCGAGCGTGAAGTTGTCGGCGTCCGCTTCACCTAAAAATCGGAGCAGCGCGCAGAAACCTGCGCGCCGCTCCGTCCGCGATCCGGGTAGCGTTCGCCGTGCTTACTTTTTCTTGCTCGCGGCGGCCTTGGCCTTGGTCGCCTGCTGCGAGGTGATCAGCGCACTTTTTTTCTGATTCGCGCCGTCGGCCTTCGTCTGTTTTTGCGAAGCCTGTTTCTGTGCTGATTTCGGGTTTCTATCGCCCATATTGATTTACCTTTCGTTGAGTTTCCTCACCTTCGGAATGTTCGTTTCTCCGAGGGCGTGGCTTATCACCGTGAAGCCATCCGGCTATAGCGAGCTAAAGCCGGTCACCCCCAGCACGGCTGATCGCGAATCCCAACTAGCGCGGCCAGCGATAGCCGAAGCCCATCAGAAAAATATCGGCGTCGCGGTTGTAGCTGCTTGTCACCCGATCAAAGACCAACCGCATGGTCCAATTCTCAGCCAGGCGCACTGCGAATGTGAGTGAGGCCAGCGGCGCAATCGCCGCCGGATTTTTACTACCTGCGGCCGCCGGATGCTTATGATCGAGATAGACGTAGGGTCCGAGGCCCCCACCGACCGAGATGCGTTCGTTGAAAAATGTGTTCACCACCCACAACTGGGAGGCGAGGCCGTTGCGACGAATGATTTTGGGATCGCCCTCGTAGATCGCCGAGGCGGTCCAGTCGATATGAGGGATGAGGCCGCGGCGGTATTCGACCGCATAAGCGCGGGCCTTCTCACTGAGAAATGTGTTCACGACGCTCTGCCCGCCGAAAAGCGTGAACTCGTTTTCTGTCACGTAAGCGTATTGATCAGGCGCGTCACCCAGTTTTCCAGGTGTGGGCTTCTTGTCCCGGCCAAACCAGAAACCAGCGCCGATGGCCAGGGTCGTGACCTTGATATCTTTAGCCGGCCGGATGTGGTTTACCATGACGCGGTAAAACCAACGGTTGGATAAATAACCCGTGCCGGAGAGACTGTAAATAGGCGCTGTGCCGTGGATATTCGCGGTGTCGCCACCGGGCAGCGGCTGGGTGTCGAAAAAATAATAGGCGCCCACTCCGAGGGAAATCGCGACGCGATCCTGAAACAACGGCAGGCGACCCCAGGCCTGCCATGCCGTGCCGTCGCGGTGATGACCGGGCACGTGGCCTTCGTTGATATAGGCGATGGACCCGGCGAAATTTCGATAAAAGTCCTGCCGATAGTCCACCTGCCACGTGTAACTGCCCTCTTCAAAGCCTGAGGTTTTCATCACTCCGCCTACAAACGACAATTCCTGCGCGGAAAGTCTGGCGCCTATGCCGAAAAAAAGCAGAGCGAACGAGAGGACTAAATAGATGCGTCCGCGGGATGAGAAAGGTTTCATATGGATGAAGGAGGCAGGGAGAATTGGGCAGCGCAGGGTTGGCGTATTCTCACTTGCGGTCCACGCGGACGCGGAAGTGCTCAAGAGCCAGCAGAACGCCAGCGATCAAAGCGAGGACGCCCAATAGCCAGACAGGCAGAGCGAGGCCGATCAGCATGTTTAGGCCGAAGACAATGAGGAAGACGGCGAGAAATAGATGGGCCATGGCAGTAGGAGGAGCGGTAGGATTTTTAGGTGCGGTCGGATTGACTAGTCGGTTGTTTGTGCAGAGCTGGCCCGCAGAATAAAATAGTCCATCTGCGCACGGAGCGGTTCCCCTGCTTCGCATGGGGTGTTTGACTGCTGGCGGAGTGCGTTGGGGTTTCTACGCAAGCGGGAAGACGACCACGAACGCAGTCCGCTCATAGCGCCTAAATCTTCCGCAAGCGTGGCCCGCGCCAACATCAGCGATGAAGGCCGAGGAGAAGAGCGAGAGACGCTCCCGTTGAAACATGCGACACGCTCGGGGCACGGGAAATCACCCGTGACCAAAAAAACCTAAACCAGATGAGTGCGAATCCGCCTAGCAGGCTGTCGGACTTAGAAATTTAAGGCATCCACCGTGCGATATTCGCGAAAATATTTTTCAAAAAGATCAAATATCGAGCTACAAACGCCTTGAACGGCCTAAGTCCGACAGGCTGCTAGACCACAGTCGCCGGAGGCAGCGCCATACCTTTGGCAACCACTAGCACTCCGTCGCGAATCACAACTGCTCCGCCCGCGTATTTCCCGTCGGGTTTTCCGGTGGCATCCAAGATGCAGCCGTCGCCGATGCGCGCGTTCTTGTCGATGATCGCGCCCTTGATGTTGCAGTTTTTTCCGACGCCAAGATGAGGGCGTCCACGCTCGGTGTTGGTCGCGAGTTGGGCATCCGTCTCGTAGTAATCGGAGCCCATAACAATGGTATCCTCGAGCACACAGCCTTCATCGATGAAGGAACGAATGCCGAAGACGCAGCGCTTGATGGTCGAATCTGCAAGGATCGAGCCGTCGCCGATGACCGCGTGGTCGATGCGGCAGTTATTGAGCTTCGAGGCCGGCAGATAGCGGTCCTGCGTGTAGATAGGAGCGGAGGGATCGAAGAAATTAAACGGCGGCAGCGGCTGCGCGAGCGCGAGGTTGGCCTCGAAGAAAGCGCGCACCGTGCCGATGTCTTCCCAGTAGCCTTCAAAGATGTGGGCGCAGAGTTTCTTTTTCCCTAGGAGGCCGGGGATAACCTCTTTGCCGAAATCCGTCATCGTGTTGTCGAGTGCTTCGGCGAGGGCCAAGCGGTTGAACACATAGATACCCATCGAGGCGAGACAGCGCGGCTCGGCTGAGGGCTTTTTGAGCGTGCTCTCGAGCGCTGGACTCAGCGTAAGGCTGGCGATGACTGCGGGATCTTTCGGTTTCTCTACGAAGCGCGCGATGGTGAGGTCGTCGTTGACCTGCATCAGACCCAAACCTTCGACCTTGGAAACAGGAAAGGGAATGGCTGCGATGGTAACATCCGCACCCGTAGCGACGTGCTGCGCGATGATCTCGCGAAAATCCATCCGGTAGAGCTGGTCGCCCGAGAGGATTAGAACGAGGTCGTGTTCAAACGAACGAAAGTGAACGAGGTTGCGGCGCACCGCGTCCGCCGTGCCCTGATACCAATCGACGCTCTTCTCGGTCTGCTCAGCCGACATAATGTCAACAAAACCGCCCCCGAAAGGATCGAAATGATAGGTGCCCTGCACGTGACGGTGAAGGGATGCGGTTTGAAACTGCGTGAGCAGAAAGATGCGGTTGATCTCAGAATTGATGCAGTTGGAGATCGGAATATCGACGAGGCGATATTTGCCCGCGAGTGGGACCGCAGGCTTGCAGCGTTCGAGCGTGAGGGGTGAGAGACGGGTGCCACGGCCGCCGCCCATGACCACTGCGAGGGTTTGTTTGCGTCGTTCGGTCATAATATTCTTTTTTAGGGTAAATGCCTTGCCGACGATTTGGCGTGGTAAATAGAGTCGCAAATCAAATAACAAAATATGTGCGGCATCGTCGGCTACGTGGGTAAACAAAAAGCGTCTCCATTCATCCTCGAGGGCCTCAAGCGGCTTGAGTATCGCGGCTATGACTCCACCGGTGTGGCCATTCTCCAAGGTGGAGCCTTCACCGTCGTGAAAAAAATCGGTCGCGTCGCCAACCTCGAGCGCGAGGTCGCGAAGGTGAACCTCACGGGAACATTCGGCATCGGACATACCCGCTGGGCGACCCACGGCGGAGTGACCGACGAGAACGCCCACCCCCACGTCAGCAGCGACGGTAAAATCGCCCTCATCCATAACGGCGTCATTGAGAACTACTCCTCGATGAAGAAATTTCTCCTGACCAAGGGTTACAACTTTCAGTCGGAAACCGACACCGAGGTGCTCTGCAACCTCATCGCGTATCATTACGCGAAGGAACCCGAAGTTGCCGGCGAGAACCGCTTCTTCGCCAGCGTGCGCAAGACACTCCTCCACGCCGAGGGCACTTACGGTATCGTCGTAATGTGCGTGGATTTCCCCAGCGAGATGGTTGCCGGACGCAAAGGCTCACCCCTCATCCTCGGCCTGGGCGATGGCGAGAACATCGTCGCTAGTGACGTCTCAGCCATTGTCGCGCGCACACAAAACGTCGTCTACTTGAAGGACGGCGAAATCGTCCACGTCACGCCGAAGGAATTCCACATCACCACGCTCGATCAGGAAACGGTCTCGCCGTTGGTCGACAAGGTCACGTGGAGCATCGCCGATTCCGAGTTGGGCGCCCACGCGCATTTTATGGAGAAGGAAATTTTCGAGCAGCCCCTCGCGCTCGAGAACTCCATGCGCGGCCGCTTTTCAGAAGACAGCAGCACCGCCAATTTCGGCGGCCTCAACCTGACGGCTGCCGAGCTACGCCAGATCGACCGGTTCATGTTCTGCGCCTGCGGCACAGCCTGGCACGCGTGTCTCGTCACCGAGCACCTGATCGAGCGTTTCGCCCGGCTGCCAGTCGAGGTGGATTACGCCTCCGAGTTCCGCTACCGCAATTCGCCCCTCGACCGGAACACTCTCTTTTTCGTGATGAGTCAGTCCGGCGAGACCATTGACACGCTCGCCGCGCTCCGCGAGGCCCAGCGCAAGGGTTACCGCGTGCTCGCGATCAACAACGTCGTCGGTTCCACCATCGCCCGCGAGGCCAACGGCGGCATTTATCAGCACGTCGGCCCGGAGATCGGCGTCGCTTCGACGAAGGCGTTCACGTCTCAGCTCCTCCTCGGCGCCATGCTCGCCCTCTACATCGCCCGACTGCGCGACATGAGCTTTAGCGACGGCGTCATCTACGTGAAAGCTCTCAAAGGCGCGCCCGACCTCGTGCGCGAGTCGCTCAAACAAGCACCGCATATCAAGGCCATCGCGAAACGCTTCGCCCACTACACCGATTTCCTCTTCCTCGGCCGTCTTTCTCTGTTCCCGCTCGCACTTGAGGGCGCGCTCAAACTGAAGGAAATTTCCTACATCCACGCCGAGGGTTATCCCGCCGCCGAAATGAAGCACGGTCCCATCGCGCTCATCAGCGAAAAATGCCCCAGCGTGTTCTTCGCGCCCAAAGGCGAGATTTTCAACAAGGTCGTCTCCTCGATGCAGGAGATTAAAGCCCGCAAAGGCCCCGTCATCGCCATCATCACCGAGGGCTGCGAACTACCGCCCGGCCTCGCCGACGAAGTCATCACCATTCCCGACTGCCACGAAGCGGTATTGCCCATCGTCGCTTCGATCCCCGTGCAATTGCTGAGCTACTACATCGCGGTCGAGCGTGGCTGCGACGTGGACAAGCCCCGGAATCTCGCGAAATCGGTGACGGTCGAATAAGCTACCGCCCGCGATTGTGCCGGTCCGTTTCTCGGACCGCTGCGACTTTGCCCGATCCGCCTTGCTCCGCCGCGGACCGCTACGCAAATGTCCAAACCTTCGCCGATGAACATCCACCCGAATCAGGAAGCGTTCGCTCAGCTCGCCACCCATGGCAACGTCGTCCCCGTCTACACAGATCTGATGGCCGACTTCGAGACACCCGTCTCCGCCTACGCTAAACTGAAAGAAGCCGGCCCGTCCTATTTGCTGGAATCCATCGAAGGCGGCGAACGCCTCTCGCGCTACAGCTTCATCGGTTGCCGTCCGCGCAAGGTGCTCGTCTGCGGCCCCACCTCCACCGAGATCCGCGTGCCCGGTCAACCCACGCAAACCGTCCCCACCCCGGCCGATCCGCTCACCCTCGTCGAGCAAGAGATGAGCGGTTACCGCCCGGTGACGCTGCCCGGCTTGCCCCGCTTCACCGGCGGTGCGGTCGGCTTCATCGGCTACGAATACGTGACGCGCATCGAACCGAGCGTGCCGGCCGCGGCACTCGATGAGCTGAAGATGCCCCTGCTCTACTTCATGTTTTCGGATTCGTTGCTGATCTTTGATCGCGCGAAGCAGACCCTCCGCCTCTGCGTCAACGCCCACGTCAACGGCGATCCCGCCGCCGCCTATGCTGCGGCCGTCGCCGAGCTCAACGCTCTCTACAACCTCCTCCGCCAGCCGCGCGAACTTGCCCCCGCCCCGCTCATCGAGCCCGGCAAGATCACCGTCCCTCCAGGTAATTTCACCCAAGCTCGCTTCGAGTCCGCCGTGGAAGCCGGTAAAGAATTTATCCGCTCGGGCGACATCATCCAATTCGTCCCCTCGCAGCGCTTCACCCGCCCATTCGCCGGCACGCCGCTGGATCTCTACCGCGCCCTGCGCACGGTCAATCCATCGCCCTACATGTTCATCCTCGATACGGGTGACTTCGCCATCGTCGGAGCCTCGCCCGAAGTCCACGTGCGCCTGACCGACGGCCGCGTCGAGATTCGCCCCATCGCCGGCACGCGCAAACGCGGGGCCACCGCCGCCGATGACGCCGCTCTCGAGAACGAACTCCTCGCCGACGAAAAAGAGCGCGCCGAGCATCTCATGCTCGTCGATCTCGCCCGTAACGACATCGGCCGCGTCTGCCGTTACGGTTCGATCACGGTGCCGGAGTTGATGGTCGTCGAACGCTACTCGCACGTGATGCACATCGTCTCTCAAGTCGAAGGGGTAATTTCCGACGGCAAGAACGCCTACGATCTCATGCGAGCCACTTTCCCCGCTGGCACCGTGAGCGGCGCGCCCAAGATTCGCGCCATGCAGATCATCGCCCAGAGCGAGCCTTCGCAGCGTGGCTTCTACGCGGGCGCCCTTGGATATTTCGGTTACGACGGCAACCTCGACTCCTGCATCATGCTCCGCACCGCTCTCCTCAAAGACGGACTCCTGCACATCCAGGCCGGCGCCGGCGTCGTCGCCGATTCCGTGCCCGCCTCCGAGTATCAGGAAACTATCAGCAAAGCCTCCGCCCTTCTCAAAGCCGCTGAGATCGCCTCGGGCTTCTGATTCGCGGCGTCAATCCCGGCACTGAAACGCGCCGCGTCTTCCGCGCGCTCCGTGTTGTATTCTCCGGATTCCCACGTTCCCGCGCCTAAGCGTCTTTCTGCGCCGTAAGGTGTGACGCATGCGCGCCCACGGCCCAACTAATAGCGCCAATATTACCCGACATTTGTGCAGTCCTATAGCAACCAAGGGGACCGCTCACTCGTAAGACCTATGTGGAACGGATTCCGCTGAAGTCAGGAACAAGTTAGCCTCCTAACGACTCTAATCTTAAAAGCCCACTACCATGCCTACCAAAGCCAAACTGCATCGCACCTCGCCTCGCAACGAAGCGCTTCCGGCCGAGGCTCCCGCCAGCACCCTTACAACGGTGATGGACGCGCCGCCCTCTTTCCTCGAGAAATCTGAACCCACCGCCGAAGCGCCCATCCCGCATGGGGAGCGCAGCAACCTACAGCTCTATCTCCAAGAGATCGGCAAGACTCCTCTGCTCACCATCCAAGAGGAGATCACCCTCGCCGGTCGTATCCGCCGCGGCAACAAGGCCGCCCGCGATCATATGATCTCGGCCAACCTTCGCCTCGTCGTGAAGATCGCGATGGACTACAAGGACTTCGGCCTGCCGCTCCTCGACCTCATCAGCGAGGGCAACATCGGCCTGATCAAGGCCGTCGAGCGCTTCGACCCCCGCAAGGGCGGCAAGCTCTCTACCTACGCCGCCTGGTGGATAAAACAGTCCATCAAGCGCGCCCTCGCCAACCAGTCCAAGACGATCCGTCTTCCCGTCCACCTCGTGGACAAGATTTCCAAGATGCGAAAAATGGCCATGAAGCTCTCCGAGCAACTTGGTCGCGAGCCGACCGACGAAGAATTGGCGATCGAGCTGCAAATTCCGACTTCCAAGGTTGCCCACCTCAAGTCCGTGAGCGTGCGTCCAGCTTCGCTGGATGCTCCCATCGGCGAGAGCGGCGATTCCGGCACGTTCGGCGAAATTGTGGGCGATGATAACGCCGTCAGCCCTTACGAGGGTCTGCGCGACCGCAATCAGAACTCCGATCTCAACGACATGGTGAACTCGCTCGAAAAACGCGAAGCCGAGATCATCAAGCTCCGCTTCGGTCTCGACGGTCGCGACGAACTCACCCTCGAAGAGGTCGGCAAGCGCTTCAACGTCACCCGTGAACGCATCCGCCAGCTCGAATACCTCGCGCTCTCCAAAATGCGCCGTGCGATGACCAAGCATGAAGCCATCCGCACCACCGAGGAAATTGAAGAGGACGAGCGCAACCGTCAGCGCATGGATATCATTCGTGAGTTCATCGAGAGCAAGGCGGTCAGCCGTGGGCAGAACTGATCGCCCTGCTTCATCGATCAAAACAGTTTTTGGCCACAAGGCCGGCGCACGAAGCGCCGGCCTTTTTTTTTGCGCCCTCACAATCCTGCGAACCGCCTCTCGTAGTTGGAGCCGGTTCGACATTGCGATGCACAGCGGTGATGCCCGGCAATCGGCGAGTCGCTAAGAGCTTCACACGATGGCGCGGTCACTTCCATATTCTACGAACGCGAAGCGGGCGCATGGGATCAAAATCGCGCCGGCTTCTCCGTCCATTCGCAAGCGTCGCAGGCGCGTTCTACCTCGTTGTAAACGCCCACAAAAAAGCCGCCCGGATTGCTCCGGGCGGCTTGAAGTTTTTCGCGACTGATGGACTTCGCGAAGGATCTCGCAGAGCGAGTTATTCCTTCTTGGAGGCCTCGTCGAGAATGTCGCCGAGGTTCATCATGTCGTTACCGGCATTGCGATTGAGCGCCTCGTAAGTCGCCGTCTCAGCAGCCAATTCCTCGGCGCTGTAGTTGGCGGCCTTGATCGAGAGACCCAAGCGACGCTCGTCGCGGTCGATCTTGACGACGCGGGCGCTGACCACTTGGCCAGGCTTGAGGACGTCTTTGATCTTCTCGATGCGCTCCTCGCTGATCTGCGAGATGTGCACGAGACCATCGATACCGTCCTTGAGCTCCACGAAGGCGCCGAAGGAAGTGATCTTGGTGATGGTGCCCTGCACGACGTCGCCGATCTTGAAGAACGAATCGATGTCGGACCATGGATCAACCGCGAGCTGCTTCATGCCGAGGCTGATGCGCTGCTGCGTGGGATCGATGTCGAGGACGATGGCGTCCACTTCGTCGCCCTTCTTGAGGACTTCGGATGGGTGGTTGACCTTGCGGGTCCAGCTCATGTCGGAGACGTGAACCATACCGTCGATGCCTTCCTCGAGCTCGATGAACGCGCCGTAGGTGGTCATGTTGCGGACCTTGCCGCGCACGCGCGCGCCGATCGGATAATTGTGGCGGACCATGTCCCACGGATTCGGCTCCAGCTGGCGGAGGCCGAGGGAAATCTTCTG
>JANXLP010000402.1 GCA_025355125.1 Opitutaceae bacterium
CCAGCGCACCTTCGCCTTCACGCGGCTCGACGCCCATATTGAGGTCGAACCGCTCGGCTAACCCGTTTCGCGCCGGCCCGCGCGTTCGTCGCCAGCAGCGGTCACCCTCGTGTGATTCTTCTCAAGAATCGGCCGATCGCACCGAATACAGCCTAACCCGCCTTCATGCACCTCGTCCGCCTCCTCTACTGCAGCGAATCCGTCGGCCCGCTCACTTTGGACGCCGTGCATCAAATTCTCCACACCGCCAAACAGCGCAATCCCGCCGCGGGCATCACCGGATTCCTCTGCTTCGACTACCATCATTTTTTGCAGGCGCTCGAGGGCCCGGCCACCGCGGTCAACGGCATCTACCGCGCCATCGGCCGCGATGTCCGGCACACGAAAGTCACGCTGCTCAGCTACGGCGAAATTCCGGCCCGGGCCTTTCCACAGTGGGCCATGGGTGACGCCGATCTGGCCAAGGTCGAACGCGAGGTGCTCAAAAATCTGACGAACCAATTGGATTTTCACCCCGCTGCGCTCAAGGCCGATCAAGCTCTGGCCCTGCTTTCCCATTTGGAAACGCTGCGGCGCGCCTCCGGCGAGACCGACGCGATTTAAGATCGCCCCGCCGGCGACTCCCACTCCGTCTCCGGCTGCCCTGCGCCGCTTAGGGCCACGTCTTCGCCCTGACCCGCCGCCCCTTGGTCATAATCGCACTCGTTCTTCACCGCCCAACGCCCACACTGATCGCGTGAAGATCATCATCATCGACGACCACAAAATCATCTGCGACGGCCTCACGGTGCTTTTGGAACGCAATCCCGACCTTAAGGTCGTGGGCACCGCGCCCGATGGCTACACCGGCGTGGAACTCGTGCTCCGGCTCCGCCCCGAGGTCGTGATCATGGATATCGAAATGCCGCTGCTCAACGGCATCGAAGCGACCCGGCAGTTGCGCGCCGACGGTTTCGCGGGCGGCATCGCTATGCTCTCTTCCCACGACGAGCGCCGCTTTGTCGTTCAAGCCGTCGAGGCGGGCGTTGATGCCTACCTGCTCAAGGAAAATGCCTTCGACGAGGTCCGCGCTGCCGTCGATGCCGTCGCGCGGCGGGAGTTTTTTCTAAGCCCAAGTCTCTCGGGATTCCTCGACGAGGGCCGGATTTCCGGTGTTTCGGATCTGCTCACTTCCCGGGAACGCGAGGTGCTCCAACGGCTCGCCGAGGGGCACAGCGTGAAGGACATCGCTTTCAGCTTCGGCCTCAGTCCCAAGACCATCGAGACCCACCGCATGAATCTCATGGCGAAGCTCCAGTTGGATAACCTCGCCGATCTCACGCGCCTCGCCATGCGCGAAGGCCTGGCGAAAATGTAGCCCGCACGGGTCCCATCCCGTCCGCTTCCCGCCCTCACGTCCGAGCTGGGCTTCCGCCTGCCGCCGGTGGCTGAGCCCAACACAGCTCAGTAAAAACCTTAGACTGTTCAGCCGGCACGCGCCTGGACCGATAATACATGCGGGCCTATCCGCCGATGCGGGGTCCGTTTCCACCGCAACACCGCAACCTGCTCCACACCATGACACCGTCTCGCCTCGTTCTCTGCATCCTCACCGTTTTCACTTTAGGGACGGGGGGGGCACTCCGCGGCGACGACAAGATTACTCCCGACGCGACACTCACTCGCCTGCTTGAGGGCAATCAGCGCTACGTCGCCGGCACGCCCTCCCACCCCGACCAATCCGTCGAACGCCGGACCGCCCTTGCCGAGGGCCAGACGCCTTTCGCGATCATTCTGACCTGCTCCGACTCACGCGTCGCACCCGAGCTCTACTTCGACCAGGGCCTCGGCGATCTCTTCGTGGTGCGCAACGCCGGCAACGTCCTCGATGACCACACCATCGGCAGCATCGAATACGCCGTCGAGCACCTCCACGCCGGCCTCATCGTGGTCGTCGGTCACGCCAAATGCGGCGCCGTCGCCGCGACCGTCGCCGGCGGCCATGCCCCGGGTCACATCCACAGCATCGTGGAATCCATCGCCCCCGCCTATGAGTCGGTCGCGAAACAAGAGGGCGACAAGATCGACAACACCGTGCGCGCCCACGCCCGCCGCGTTGCCGGAATCCTCAGCCGCATCGAACCCATCGTCGGCGAAGCCGTGAAGTCCGGCCGCGTCAAAGTTGTCGCCGGTCGCTACGACCTCGCCACCGGCCGCGTCGAAATTCTCCCCTGATCCAGCAACTCCAGCCCATTCCCATGAAAAAATTCACCATCGGTCAAAAAATCAGCGGCGGGTTCGCCGCCGTCATCGCCCTTGCCGCCATCCTCGGCGGCATTGCGGCCTTCACCATGCTCTCCGTGCGCAACGACGCGCGGCAGATGAGCACCGAGTTCGTCCCCGAGACCCGTCTCGCCTCCTCTCTAAACGATTCCGTGGCCGCCACCCAGCTCGCCATGCGCAGCTACGGCTTCACCGCCGAGGAGAAATACCTGGCCGATGCGCGCAAGAACCTCGCCGCCACCGAGGAACGCTTCGCCGCCCTGCGTAAACACGCCGACGACCACCCGCAACTCGTGAAACTCCGCGCCCACCTCGGAGAAATCGAGGCCGCCATCAAGGCCTACAAGGCTGCCGCCAACGAGACCGAGGCCGCCAACCATGTCATCGAGACGGGCCGCAACAAACTCAACACCGCCGCCACCGAGTTCATCTCCAGCATCGACAAGATCATCAAGGCCCAGAACGAGCGCCTCGACGCCGAGGTGAAGGATTTTGCCGGCGCGGAAAAAGTGATCGAACGCCACCGTAAGATCGTCCTCTCCTATGAAGTCCGCGGTCTGGGCAACGCCGCCCGCATCGCCGTCTTCAAGGCCCAGGCCCTGCGCTCGCCCCAGGTCATCGCCGAGGGCCTCACCAATTTCGAACCGATGAACAAGCGGTTCACCGAGCTTAAGGAAATCTTCAAAGTCCCCGCCGACCTCAAGGAACTCGAGGATACCCACGCCGCCGCGAACACCTACCGCGCCGAGATGGAGAACATCCAGGGCAGCCTCGTCGCCCTCGAGGAAGTCGGCAAAAAACGCGCCGCCGCCGGTGCCAATCTCGACAAACTCTCGGGCGACACCGCCGCCGCCGGCATGGAACGCACCGTCACCGCCGCCGACGACTCGAGCACCCAGCTCTCCCGCGCCTCCGTCACCGTTCAGATCATGCTGGCCGCCGCCATGCTCCTCGGCCTCGTCGTCGCCGTCCTCATCATCCGCGGCATCAACCGCGCCCTGCGCGCCACCACCGATTCGCTCAGCGCCGGCTCCGAGCAGATCGTCGCCGCCGCCACGCAGGTCTCCGGTTCCAGCCAGAGCCTCGCCGAGGGTGCCAGCGAGCAGGCCGCCTCCCTCGAGGAAACCGGCGCCTCCGTCGAGGAGCTGTCGAGCATGACCAAGCGCAACGCCCAGAACGCCGAACAGGCCAAGACCATCGCCCAGGCCGCCCGTCACTCCGCCGACGAGAGTGCCGCCTCCGTCACCCGCCTCAACACCGCCATGAGCGACCTCAAGACCTCGAGCGCCGAGGTGGCCAAGATCGTCAAGACCATCGACGAGATCGCGTTTCAGACCAACATCCTCGCCCTCAACGCCGCCGTCGAAGCCGCCCGCGCCGGCGAGGCCGGCATGGGCTTCGCCGTCGTCGCCGAGGAAGTCCGCTCCCTCGCCCAGCGCTCCGCCCAGGCCTCCAAGGAAACCGCCGCCAAGATCGAGTCCGCCCTGGCCAAGAGCGACGAGGGTGCCCGCATCAGCGAGGAAGTCGCCGCTAGCCTCGGCAGCATCATCGAGCAGGTTCGCAATCTCGACACGCTCGTTTCCGAGATCGCCACCGCCTCCAACGAACAGACCCAGGGCATCGGCCAGGTGAACATCGCCATCGGCGAGATCGGCAAGGTCACCCAGTCCAACGCCGCCGCCGCCGAGGAATCCGCCAGCGCCGCCGAGGAGCTCAACGCCCAGGCCGCCGAACTCAACAGCCTCGTCGGCGACCTGCTCGCCCTCGTCGGCGGCCAGCGCGTCGGCGATGCCGCCGGCCGCTCCGGCGCCGCCATGCCCGGCGGCATGCGCAAGCGCGATCAGCTCGCCGCCCAGCCGCGTTCGCCGGCGCCCCGCGCCTCCTCGCCGGTGCTGAAGACGCACCGTCTCCCCGCCACCAAAGCGATGGCGCACGTCGCCCACGCCGAGCTGGCGGACGCCGATGCGGGCTTCTTCAAGTAAGCCCTGTCGTCGGGGGCTCTGGCGGCAGCCCCCACCGGTGGTCGGTGTCCCCATTCATCAGCCGTCCACCCTCCGCCCCGCCGCCACCGTTTCCCCAAATCTACGCGCCGCTCACCCGAGCGGCGCGTTTTTGTTTTCACCGAGCGCCTGCCGCAGCGCCGTGAAAAAATCTTCGACCGAAAACGGTTTCGCCAGCCGCACAAAATCCGGCGCCTCCGCCGCACTGTGCCCGTAGCGGTCGTGGTCGCCGCTCATGAGCACTACGGGCAAATCTCTGCGGATCGCCCGCAGATCACCGATCAGCTCGATCCCGGTGCGGACCGGCATCGAGAGATCCAGCACCGCGACGGCATAACCGGCCGGGGCCCCGGCAAACTGCCGCGCCGCGCTGGCCCCGTCGGCGAACGTATCCACCTCAAAACCCACCCGCCGCAGCGCGACGCCCACAAACCGGCGCACGGGTTCCTCGTCGTCCACCAACAGCACACGCCGGCCCGCTCCGGCCGGCGCCGGGACGGCAGGCGGCGCGGACGCCACGGACGCTTTTTTTTCCGCGATCAACGGCAGGAAAATTTCAAACGTCGTCCCCTGACCAGGCGCGCTGCGCACCCGGATGCCGCCGCCGTGGTCGTGAATGATGCCGTGCACAATGGCCAATCCGAGCCCCGTGCCCTCGCCCTGCCCCTTCGTGGTGAAAAACGGATCGAAGATCCTCGCTTGCGTCGTTGCATCCATGCCCGAGCCGGTGTCCGTTACTTCAAGACAGGAATACGACCCTGCCGGCACCCCGAGCTCGTCGC